>NZ_KQ971081.1:242742-427007 GCF_001580195.1 Akkermansia sp. KLE1798 | reverse complement strand
AATGGACTTAATGGACTTAATGGACTTAATGGACGGAATGGACAAGGTGGACTTAATGGTCCCTATAATCCCTATAATCCCTATGAACACCGGCAAGGAAAAAACTCTACAGAGGAAAAAACAGCTTAAAAAAGGAGCAAATTCTAAAAACAGGAAAATGTTCCTCCCCTACCCTCTGGAAACCATTCCGTCCCATACCGGGAAATAGTAATGCAGGGAGGGGGCGGGTTCATTGGCCAGACGGTAGTGCCACCATTCCGGGGAATAGTTCAGGAAGCCGCGCTTTTCAAAGGCGGTTTTCAGGATCATCCGGTTTTTGCGCTGCTGCGGAGTTACCAGCGGACTGTCCGTGGCCGAACTGGGGTCCAGCAGATCATGATGCCCTCCCATGTCCACGGGTTTGCCCGTGCGGGCATGCAGCAGGGTGACATCCACGGCCACGCCGCGGGAATGTTCCGAGAAGTCGCGCACGTAGTGGTCGCCGAATACTCTGGACTTGTCAATGTTCGGATAATAGCGTGCCTTCATCTTCTGGTCCCCGGTATCCCTGCCCCATTTGCAGATGTCCAGCACGGCGGTATGGGGGCGGTAGGCGTCGTAGATTTCCAGCAGATACCCCTGTTTGTACAAGTCTTCCGATACCTTTTTCAACGCCTGGGCCGTCTGGGTGCGCAGAATGGCCCGCTTGCCGTGGTAGCCGTCCAGCGGACGCCCCACAAAGTTGTCATATCCGGCGTATTTAAGATTGGTCCGCACGAGGGGGGCCACCCGGTCCACATAAACAAAGCCCGGCTGCATCACGGGCTGCAAAGGCTGGTTGAATTCAGGCTTGAATTCCTTGCTCCCTGAGCAGGAAGCCAATAAAATAAAAATGCCGCATACCGCGGCCAGGCGGGTCTTCATGACCCGTGAGCCTAGCACGGCATGCGGCGCAAATCCGGTCAGGATTCCGTCATTTCCAGGAAGCCCTTGATCTTGCTGATGCGCGTGGGGTGGCGCAGCTTCCGCAAGGCCTTGGCTTCAATCTGGCGGATGCGTTCGCGGGTGACGCTGAACTGGCGTCCTACTTCCTCCAGGGTGCGGGGACTGCCGTCCCGGAGACCGAAGCGCTGTTCAATGACTTCGCGTTCGCGGTCCGTGAGGGTGTCCAGCACGTCCTTGATTTTTTCTTTCAGGAAGGAGAAGGAGGCTTCTTCCATGGGATTTTCCGCCGCCTTGTCTTCAATGAAGTCGCCGAAGGAGGTATCGTCGGAGTCGCCCACCGGAGCCTGGAGGGAAATGGGCTGCTGGGCCATTTTCAGCACGGAGCGCACGCGCTCCACGGGAAGGTGGATTTCTTCCGCGATTTCCTCCGGCGTAGGTTCGCGTCCGTATTCCTGCACCAGCTGCTTTTGAACGCGCATCAATTTGTTGATGGTTTCAATCATGTGCACGGGAATGCGGATGGTGCGGGCCTGGTCCGCAATGGAACGGGTGATGGCCTGGCGAATCCACCAGGTGGCGTACGTGGAGAATTTATAGCCGCGGCGGTATTCGAATTTTTCCACCGCCTTCATGAGGCCCATGTTGCCCTCCTGAATCAGGTCCAGGAAGGAAAGGCCGCGGTTGGTGTATTTTTTGGCAATGGAGATGACCAGCCGCAAGTTGGCTTCCACCATTTCATCCTTGGCCTTGCGGGCCTCGCGGAGCCATTTCCTGAGCTCCTGGTAGGCTTCGCCCATTTCATCCGCCGTCATCCACATGCGCAGTTCCAGTTCCGCAAGATGCTCCTTGAGTTCCTTGTTGCCGGGGTCTTTTTCAATCTTTTTCTGCAGGCGCAGCACGCGGTCGCGGGCTTCGTCAATCACGGAGCAGAAGTCTTCAATCACCTTGTGCTTGAAGTACAAGCGGCCGAACAGCTTCACCAGAACGCCGGTGATTTTGTCGAATTCAGCTTGGCGGGCCTTGACGGCCTTGGCCGCTTCCTTGCTACGGTACAGCTTGCGGAAGGCGCTTGAGGCGTCCTGGTGCGTCTGCTGGATCTGGGCGCAAAGCTGGGCCAGCCCCTTCATGTAGCGTTCCCTCGAGTCGATCTTCTTGTCCAGAATCACGCGATCAAAGCGTTCCTCATTGTCAAGCAGTCGGTAGGCCACGTCCAGATAGGCGTTGGCGATGAAGCCGAAGCGGTGGACGGAGCGCTGGACGTTCTGTTCCGCGTCCTCAATCCTCTTGGAGATAGCCACTTCCTCTTCACGGGTGAGCAGGGAGACCTGCCCCATCTGCTTGAGGTACATGCGGACGGGGTCGTCCAGAATGTCCATCTTGGCTTCCAGCTTTTCCTCTTCATCCTCTTCCTCCGTGTTGATGCGGGTGCGGTCCGTGTAACTGTCCACGTCGGAAGCGTCGATGATATCGAACGCCATGCTGCGCAAGCGGTCCATGATGGCCTCGTAATCCTGCTGATCTACGATGTCGTTCGGAAGGGAATCGTTAATGTCGTCAAAGGTCAGGTAGCCCTGTTCCTTGGCAAGCTTGATCAGTTCGCGGATTTTTTCCTGGATTTCCGGGGCGTCAATCGGGTTCGTAATCTTGCGGCTGGCGGCCTTCTTGCGTTCCTCTTCCAGAATTTCGCTCAATTTTTTGGGAGTTTCATTCTTGGAAGGCTTGGACGCGGGTTTGGCAGGTTTCGCCGGCTTCTTTTCTGCCGCTTTTGCGGGGGCCTTCTTGGCGGGAACGGGAGCGGCCTTTTTGGCCGGGGCCTTCTTTTCCGCGGGTTTGGCGGCGGAAGCAGCAGGCACCGCCTTGGGAGCCTTGGCCGTGGATTTAGCCGCAGGCGCCGCCTTTTTAGCAGCCGCAGGAGCGGATGGCTTGGCAGCAGTTTTTTTGGCGGGAGCCGCCTTCGGGGCGGGTTTGGAAGCTTTGGCGGCAGGTTTGGCCGCTACTTTTTCCCTGGTTTCGGAAGCTTTTTTGCTGGCAGAGGTCTTCTTGGGAGAAGAGGAGGATGGGTCACCGGATTTGGACATATCTTGAAAGGAAGAGGGCACAATTCACCATTATATCAACACCCGCAGGTATCGAGGCGTTACATTGTACCCAAAAGACGTTTCAAGTCAACACTAAGTTTCGATAATTCCACCCTTCTTGAAGCATCCGTGGAGGGGTCCGCAATTTCCGCCATCAGGGAGGCAATGTGCTTTTCCAGGGCCGCCTTTGCGATGCCGGAACAGGCCTCCTGCACGCACCGGCTTACGTCCGCAATGGGGATAGGGTCCAGACTGAGCATGGCCAGGGCGTCCTTCTCCGGCTGAGGCAGGGATTCCAGAAACGCGTGGATGGAGGCCGGATTGTCCGGCTTCGGCATGCGGGCCAGGATTTTTTTCAGGATGCCCCCGCCCGGCAGCAGGCGCATCGGCTCCAGCAATTCTTCAATGCGGTCCACGATCAGCTCCTGCGCCTGCGTATTCTGCAGGGCCAGTTCGCATAAAACGGCCACGGCGCGGTTCATCTTTACGGGCGGCAGTTCTTCCGGCGCATTTCCGGCAGCTTCCCCGGCCCGGTCCGCGGCACGCACTTGTTCGCGCTCCTTGCGGCGTCCGGCCGTCTTCACGGCGCTGCGCAAATTGCCGATGGTCATGCGCATCCGGGTGGCGAGGTCCGTCGTGGCCAGGTCACGGGCCACCGGATCACTCATGCAGGCCAGCAGGGCCGTCATGTCCCGCGCAAAGGAGGCGCTGGCTCCTGCGTCTTCCAGCAGTCCCTGGCTTTTGGCACGCTCCACGCGCACCTCGAAGAAGGGCCTGGCCTGTTCCACCATCGCCGTAAAAGATTCCCGCCCTTCCCTCTTCATGAAGGAATCCGGGTCGTCTCCCGGCGGCAGGTTCACGAGATAAACATCCTTGCCCAGGGGGGCCAGTTCCCGGAAGGCGCGGTCCGCCGCGGACATACCCGCCTTGTCCGCGTCAAAACACAGCACAATTTGGGACGCATAACGGGAAAGCGTCCGGGCATGCTCCGGCGTAAATGCCGTTCCCAGCGGAGCGACGGCAAAGGACAGCCCGGCTTCATGGCAGGCGATGACGTCGATCTGCCCTTCGCACAGCAGGGCCTTTCCGCTCTTGCCCATCGGACCGCGGGCCTTGTCCAGAGCGAACACGACGTCCCCCTTCTTAAAGATGGCCGTTTCAGGGGAGTTGACGTATTTGCCTGCATTCTCCTGGGGCCTCAGAATGCGGCCGGAAAAGGCCACGCACTCTCCGTACACGTTGTTGATTGGGAACATGAGCCTGTCCCGGAAACGGGCGTAGATATCCCCGCGTTCCCCCCGGTTGGCAAGGCCGGAGTCAATCAGCACCTGGTCCGCAATTCCTTCCTTCCTCGCCCATGCCAGGAACTCGCGGGAGGAATCCGGAGCCCAGCCCACCTGCCAGCGTTTGGCCATCTCCGCGCCGTAGCCGCGGGAATTCAGGTAGGCCCTGGCTTCCGCCGCTTTTGGAGAGCGCAGGAGAAGCTTGTGAAAAAAATCCGCCGCCTTTTTGTGCGCTACCAGCAGGGCCGTGCGCGCCTTGCGGCGTTTTTCCTCCGCGGCGTCGTACACCTCCTCCACAAGCGTGATACCCGCCTTTTCCGCCAGACGCCGAACCGTATCCGCAAAACCCAGGTTTTCCATCTTCATCACGAAGGTGATCGCGGACCCTCCTTCCCCGCAGCCGAAGCATTTGAAGTTCTGCCTGGTCTGGTCCACAATGAAGGACGGCGTTTTCTCATTATGGAACGGGCAACATGCCTTCCAGCGGGACCCGGCGCGCTTCAGGGACAGATAGGAGCCCACCACATCCACAATGTCAGTGGCTTCCAGAACGCGCCTGATGCTGTCTTCATCAATCCTTCCCATACGACCCGCCCAGACTATCACAAGAACCGGCTTGATACAAGGAGACAGAAGAGAAGCTCCTTCCATCAGGCGCTTGAATCATCCCGAACCTCAGCTTGCGCTCCTTTAAAACCGGACCCGCATCCGGTTTCCGGACCCTGCCTGTTTTCCGGAAGCCGCCATTTCCCACGCAGCCACCATGGCAGGGAGGATGCATTTCCCCATTGAGAAAAAAGACCCGCCGTGATAGCATTTCACCATGAAGCACATCCACCTCCTGTTGCTGGCTTTTCTCGCCTTGTTTGCGGGCGCTCCGTTCCGGGCGGCCGCGAAAGAATCTTTCCGCGACAAGGTTGTCCTCATCCCCGTGGGGGAGGACGCCCTGACCAGCAAGCAGAGCTTCGGCTTCATGAACCGCATTCTGGAACGGGCGCAGAAGGAACAGGCCCGCGCCGTGGTGTTTGAGATGAACACGCCCGGCGGCCTGGCCTGGGAAACCAGCGAAATGATGATGAAGAGCATCCAGCCGCTGACCATCCCCACCTATGCCTATGTGAACCCCAAGGCAATGTCCGCGGGGGCCCTCATTTCCGCGGCGTGCGACAAGATTTATATGGCTCCCGTTTCCTCCATCGGGGCGGCGGGCATCATCACCTCCTCCGGGGAGGAGATGGACCCCGTGACGCGCAAGAAGGCGGAGAGCGCCTTCTGGGCCTTCACGCGCTCCGTAGTGACGGAGAAGGGATACCGCCCGGAAGTGATCAAGGCCATGATGATTTCGTCCGAAGAGGCGCAGGAGTTCGGCCCCGTCAAGCTGGAAAAGGGAGCCCTGCTGACCCTGACGGGCAAGGAGGCCGCCACCCGGCTGGATGACGGAAAGCCCCTGCTGGCCCAGGGAACGGCCACCTCCGTGGCGGACCTGCTGGCGCAGGAGAAAGTGGACGCCCCCGTGGTCACGGCAGTGCCTACCGCCTTTGAAAAGATCGGCCTGTGGATTGCGTGGGCCTCCCCCCTCCTGATTCTGCTGGGCATCGGCGGCATTTACATGGAGTTCAAGACACCGGGATTCGGCATCGGGGGCATCGTGGCCATTGCCGCGTTCGCCCTGTTCTTTTTCGGCAACAACATCGCCGGGAACCTGGCCGGATATGAAACGGCCGCCCTGCTCGTGCTGGGGGTCATTCTGCTGTGCGTGGAGTTTTTCGTCATTCCCGGCACGTTCATCGCCGCCATTGCGGGCGGCATCTGCATCTTCCTGGCGCTGTTCGGCGGCATGATCAGTTCCTGGGAATGGGATAACGTCATCCGCGGAGGCCAGTGGGAAGACTTCAACACCGTCGCCCTGGTCCTGGGCGTTCCCCTGCTGAAGCTGGTGCTGGGCTTGACGGGCGGCGCCATTGTCATCACCATCCTGATGAAGTACCTGCCTGATTCCGTGCTGATGCGCCGCGTGACCAACGCCACCGTAAGCGGCGGCCCCGCCGGGGAGGCCGTGAGCATCACGCGCGTCCAGGTCGGTGACCGGGGGAACGCCGTCACGGAACTGAAGCCCAACGGCAAGGCCATGATCAATGGCGAAATATGCGAGGTTTTCTCTCGACAAGGCATACTGATTAAGGGTACCCCTGTGCGCGTCGTGGACATACGTCCGTTCGACCTCGTCGTCGTCAGGGACGAATCCCCCGCCGGGGAATAATCCGCATCACTCTTTTCCACTACTGCCATGTCTCTCACCGTTGGACTCATTTCCCTGGGTTGTCCCAAGAATTTGATCGATTCCGAAATCATGATCGGCCACCTGCAGAAGGCGGGCATGACGATGACGCCGGACGCGGAACTGGCGGACGTGATGGTGGTCAATACCTGCGCGTTCATCGACCAGGCCAAGCAGGAAGCCATAGACGCCATTCTGGATGTGGTGCGCGCCAGGGAAAGCGGAACCTATCCGGAAAACCAGAAGCTGATTGTGGCGGGATGCCTGTCCCAGCGTTTCCACAAGGAACTTCCCGCCCTGCTGCCGGAGGTGGACGCCTTTATCGGCCCGGACCAGATCACCCGCCTGCCGGAGATCATCACGGAAGTGATGAACCGGACCGTGCGGAACAAGAATTTCGTGGAAGGCAAATGCAAGTACGTTCCGGACAGGGAAACGCCGCGCTACCGCCTGACACCTCCCCACACCGCCTACATCAAGATAGCGGAGGGCTGCAACCACGGATGCGCCTACTGCATTATCCCGATGATCCGCGGACGCCACCGCAGCCGTTCCCAGGAGGACGTGGTGCGTGAGGCGGAAGCCCTGGTCAGAGCCGGCGTGAAGGAAATCAACCTTATTGCCCAGGATATCACGTACTACGGCATGGACAAGTGGACGGACGCGCGCCCGAACCGCCGCAGCGCGGTGGATTCCTCCCGCGGGGAATCCCTGGCCTCCCTGATCCGCGCCCTGAATGCGATTGAAGGGGAATTCTGGATCCGCCTGCTTTACACCCACCCCGCCCACTGGAGCGACGAATTGACAGCCGCCATCGCAGAAAGCCCGAAGGTGGCGCGGTACGTGGACATTCCCCTTCAGCATATTTCCGACAACATGCTCAGCGCCATGCAGCGCGTGACGGACGGGGACTACATCCGCAACCTTCTCCGGAACATTCGGAAGGCCGTTCCGGGCATCGCCATCCGCACCACTTTCATCACCGGCTTCCCCGGAGAGACGGAAGACGACCACCAGGAACTGATGGAGTTTATCGAGGAATTCCGCTTTGAACGCGCCGGCATTTTCACCTTTTCACGGGAAGAGGGAACCAGGGCCTACAACATGCCCGACCAGGTCCACCACCGCACGAAGGCGCGCCGCTACAATGAGGCGACCATGCTTCTCACGCGTATTGCCTCGGAGATCGGCCAAAAGCAGATCGGCCGGCAAATCCGGGTTTTGGTAGATGCTCCCGGCACGGCCAGAACGGAGTGGGACGCCCCGGACATTGACGGAACCGTTTCCGTCCCCCTCACACTGCCCGTGGGCGAATTTGCAACGGTCACGGTGACGGATGCCGTGGCCTATGAGCTGACGGCGGAATAACCGCCTAAGGCGGCTGGATTCAAATACTGAAGATTAAATACTAAAGACCGAAAGCCGCTTTTTCCAAATACTGCGGCTTTCCGCAATCTTCAGCAGTCAGTCTCTGAATGCTCCATCTCTGCCCCAAAGGAGCGTCACTGCTTCACGCTGGATTCGGGCAGCGGCATGTTTTCCACAGGTGCGGGCGACGGGCGGGGAATGACGGAGGGAGCCGGAGAACCGGAATTTCCCGGCTGGACAGGGACCAGGGAAGTATTCAAATCCAGTTCCCGGGAAGCGGCTGCGGCTTCCGGACTGACGGCGCCCATATTGGCGGGCAGCGGCAGCAGACCGCCTTCCTGGCCGAACATATCGGTACCGGAAACGGGGAAGAATCCCATGGCTTCCTGCGGATTGACGATTTCCGAAAGACTTACATATCCCTGCCGCCCGTCCTCAAATTCCACCTTGGCGAACAGTTCACCGCAGACAAGCACTTTCGCGGAACCGGACCCGCTCATGACTTTCCCGCTGGTGGAGAAGCTGTTCTCGGGATTCTGCTCAAATACCACCAGTTTTTCCTTCTTGAAGGTGACGGAATCCCCCGGCTTGTAAACAGCCTGTTCCGCATTGGCCTTCGCCGCCATTTTCTTGGATGTGATGCCTACCGGGTCAAGGGCGGAACTCTGGCGTTCCCACGGATTCACGTGCTTGTTCGTACTGCAGGATGCCAGCACCAGCAACAGAGCGGAAGGAAGCAATGCAAGTTTCATTGTCCCGCATCATAGTCACAGTCCCCGTCCTAGGAAAGCAGAAATTTCATGCTCCACCCTCCTTCATAAGCCGCTCATGACACTGCCACACATCAGGGCGTATGCATGCGCATTAGACTTGCCGCTTTCCCCTTTGGAATGCTACCTTCTTTTCCAGCCTGTCTCCGAACCATGTTCCACGGCGGATGAAGGCTCGCACCAGAAAATCTGCTATGGAAGAAAAGAGACTAGCCGGCGTCGTTCTGCCTTTATTTTCCCTGCGCCGCAATAATGACCACGGCATCGGGGATCTGACGGCCCTGCGCCAGTGGATAGACTGGGCGGCGGACGCCCATGTGGGATTTCTTCAGTTGCTGCCCGTCAACGCCCTGGGCCGGGACGAATGTCCCTCCCCCTATTCCGCCATCAGTTCCATTGCGCTGGAACCCCTGTACCTTTCCCTGGAACCCTGGACCATACCCGGCCTGGAGGAACGCGTCTTTAACGAGACGGGAGACACGCCGCCCTGGGAACAGCCTTCCGGCCCGGACCTGGTGGACTATCCCAAGGTACGCTCCTGGAAGATGTGGATTCTGCGCGGCGCGTGGCACAATTTCCGGACCAAGCCGGAATATGCGGGCATCATGCCCAAGTTCCGGGAATGGGTGAAGGAACAGGGAAGCTGGCTGGAAGACTTCGTGTGCTTCCAGGTGCTCTGCGACCTGTTCGGCACGGCGATCTGGTGGCACTGGCCGGAACAGGACCCGGCGCGCGCCAAGGCCATTGCCGCCGACTATGAGGAAGAGAAGGATTTCTCCCGCTGGCTTCAATGGCTCTGCGAGAAGCAGTGGGAATTCATCCGGGTTTATGCGGACGAACGCAACGTGAAGCTGATGGGGGATATTCCCATCGGCGTTTCCCTGTCCAGTTCCGACGTTTTCTTTGAGCGCCATCTGTTCAATACGGACTGGTGCGGCGGCGCTCCGGCGGAAGGCAATTATGCCGCGGACCCGTTTACGGCCAAATGGGGCCAGAACTGGGGCATTCCCCTGTACAAGTGGGACGTGATGGCCCAGGACAATTTCGCCTGGTGGCGCCGCAGGGTGAAGTACTGCACCAAGATTTTCAGCATGTACAGGATCGACCACATCCTGGGCTTCTACCGTATTTACTCCTTCCCGTGGAAACCCACGGAGAACGACGTTTTCCTGCCCCTGACACGGGAGCAGGCCGCCGAAAGAACCGGAGGCCGTCTGCCCGCCTTCAAGCCGCGCGGCGACGACCAGGCGTGGGAACGCAACATGAATCTGGCGGACGGGGACTTGTACCTGCGCCTTGTGCTGTCCGCCGCCCCCGGCGTCAGCGTGGTGGGGGAAGACCTGGGCTGCGTGCCGGACTACGTGCGCCCGAACATGCGCCAGCTCGATATTCCCGGCTTCAAGATTCCCCACTGGGAGATCAAGCCGGACGGCTCCATCATCCTGGGCAAGGAATATCACGAATGCTCTTTCGCCGCATTCGGCACGCATGATTTTGAAACGCTCATGCAGACGTGGAACGACAGTTATGCCAAGATCGAACGCGCCCGCAAGCTGAATCTGTGGATGGGGGGCGTTCCTAAAACTCCCGCCAATCCGGAACAGGAACACATCATCAAGGAAGCGGAAGACGGCGCACGCCTGCTGAAATGGTTTGCCGACTACTGCGGCATGCAGCCGGAAACCTGGATGTCCTACTGGAACCTGGAGATCAAGACGGCCATGTACCGCGCCCTGTTCCGCTCCAAATCCCGTTATTCCGCCATTCTCTGGCCCTCCCTGTTCGATATCAACAAGCGCCTGAACATTCCCGGCACCACCGGAGGCACCAACTGGAGGGAACGCATGCCCTTCAAGGCCGTGGAAGCCTGTGCCATGCCGCAGACCGCGTGGCTGCGCTCCATCATCGACGACTCCGACCGCACGCCGCTCCAGGGGGAAGACGCCATCAACGCCCTCAAGGCATCCAGCAAGCGCATTTTCCCGAAGGTAACCGTGAACAACGAACGCTTCCTGAAACGGATGCTGATGTGGCCCAACGGCAAATCGCTTTAACGGGACGCCGGGAAAAACCCCGGAAAATATGCTTCACCCGGTACGCAAAAAGGATGCGGGCTCGTCCTCTTCCGAGCCGGAACGCTTGGAAAGCCTGCCCAGGCAGGTTAGGAGGGGCTGTGCCAGGTTCCGGAAGGCAGGAAGGACAGGACGCCGCCCGTCCCTGTATTAATCAGGTTTCCGGCGCACCCAAATCCCGGATTTCCCGCTATTCCAGGCAAGGGAGGCTGAGGACGCGGAACCGAACATCAATCTGCGGGCGCCTATCAATAATATTTTTATCATTATTTTGGATTCAGTTAAAATAAACAAAAGTACATCAATACTGTACGAGATATCTTTAACGGATTTGGAATCCGAAATGCATTTCTCAAGGGGAGAAACAGGCAGGTGTATCGGTGAATCAGAGTTTCAGGCTTCCATGGTCCGGCATACACCTTCCGTCCTTGCAGAAGCGCCATAAATTCATGAGATCAAATAAATCAGCCCCTTGCAAAGTCCCGGACAGCAAAAAACGAAGGAGCATTTTCCCTTCCCTGTGCTTCGGAAATGTTTCCACTGCCAAAGCCGGAATGCCGCCATTTCCGGGCATTCGGCATGGAAGGAAAACAGGGGAAAAATTATCCAAATGCTTTTTCTTCAGAATCGTAGCTTGACTCCGGATTCCAAATCCGCCAGTGAAGCTCCACGATAGAAATCATGGTTTGAACAACAGTTTCTTCTGTAGAAAATCCAGGAGAAATACCGGACTCTTCATCATACTTTCCTGTCCGAATGCGGAGAGCCCTCATCAAAATAATTCCAAGCAGCTTCCCTTTCCGCATCCATTCTTGCCTCCAAAGAAAAAAGTCTTCATACTCACCCCATGAGCTGGAGCTGGAACAAATTGTCCGCCGCCAAATGGGAAGACGCCTGGAGCGAACGCATTGCCGGAAATCCAAATGCCGTCATTACGCAAATCAAGGGAGGCAAGACCATCAGAATTGTCGTTTACTGCGATACGGAACAAGATGCCCTTATATTGAAAGAACATTTCGGAGGGTCCGTCCGGGAAGTCAAGACACAGGACTGGGTAGCCGCGCAAAACAAAGTGCCGCGCCCTCCCCTGAAAATCAGGGATTCCCTCCTCATCACGGAACAAACGGATGCCGAAAAGCTGAAAGCGCTGCAACAGCAGTTTCCCAAACGCCGCATCCTGAGCGTCCCGGCGGAAATGGCCTTCGGCACCGGAGACCATGCCACCACATCCGCCTGCCTGCGCTTCATCTGCGATTTTGCCAAGTCCCGCAAGGGAGCGGACTGGAGCATGACGGACATCGGTTGCGGCACCGCCGTACTGGCCATGGCCGCGCTGGAACTGGGGGCGGTCCGCGCCGCCGCCTTCGACTTCGACCCGATGGCCATTGAAGTGGCCCGGCACAACATGGAACGCAACGGCATTACCGATGCCCGGCTGGATTTGTTTGTGGGGGACGTGTTTGAATGGACTCCCACGGTCGGGCAGAAGGGCGACCTGGTTGTCGCCAACCTGTTTTCCACCATTCTGCAGAAGGCTTTTCCGCGCATCATCACGGCCATGAAGCAAAATGCCGTGCTGGTCATTTCCGGTATTCTGGCCTCCCAGTGGGAGGAAACGAAGGCGTCCGCGGAACGCCGCGGACTCACGTTTGACAAAGTAATCAAACGAGGGAAATGGGTGACGGCCAAAGGAGGACTGAGGGCATCAACGGCCCGCGTATAATCCCGCGGACACGGCCATAAAAGAAAACGACGGGAGAAAAAACAGCGACGACTGGAAAAACCTGCTCACGGGAGCCTGGGTATTAAGCCTTTTGGGCTATCCGCTGGCGGGCCTGATCATGGGACTGTATCTGGCCGGCTTCATGAGCCGAATCGCGGAATATTCCTACATGGCCATCAATTTCCTGCTGTATTTCCATGCCCTGTACCATTTCCGGAGTTACTGGAACGGGAAGACGAATAAGACCATAGGCGTCTTTTACCTGCTGCTGCTCATCGTCAATACGCTGATCGCCGCCAGTATTATTCTGCCCATGATCACCTGCTGGCTTGTATAAACAGGGAACAGTTCACCATTTGGGGACATCAAATGCCTGCGCTTTCACGGGCCGTGAACAGCTTTTCCACGTATTTGGCCAGCATGTCCACTTCCAGGTTTACGGGCTGTCCTACAGCGGCGTCCTGAAGATTGGTGCGGCCGAAGGTATGAGGGGTAATCCAGAATTCCAGCAGGGTTCCGTTGAGATTGGAAATGGTCAGGGAAATGCCGTCAATGGTGATGGAGCCCTTGTCGATACAGTAGCGGGCCAGTTCATCGGGGATGCGCACTTCCAGCCTGTGATCCTGCCCCACGGGTTCCAGCGCCGTGATCGTTCCGGTGTTGTCCACGTGCCCCATCACAAAGTGGCCGCCGAAACGGTCCATGGCGGACATGGCGCGTTCCAGATTCACCAGGCTGCCGGGTTTCAGATTCCCTAAGCTGGTCACCCGGATGGTCTGGGAAAGCAGGTCGAAGGAGACACGGTTCCCATCCAGGGCATCCACCGTCAGGCAGCATCCGTTCACGGCCACGGAATCCCCCAGGGAGAGTTCGCTGCCGAAAGGGATGTCCAGCGTCAGCCTGGCTCCGCCGTCAATGGGGGTGAACCCCACCACGGTTCCAGTTGTTTCAACAAGTCCGGTAAACATAAGAGTCAATCAGGATTCGGCGTTCAATGGCCGAAACAGGTGAAGAAGATGAACACGATCGCCGTGGGAAGGGCCGCCCACGTGAACAGCCACAGGGGATTGATCCCCTTGAAGTATTTGCCCAGAATGGCCTGCCCCGCCGGGTTGGGGGCGTTGGCGATCACAGTCAGGCCGCCGCCCGTGACAGCGCCGGCCACCACGGAGTATTTGACGGCCTCCGGCAGGTTGGGAACGGTGGAAGCCAGGAAAGTGACGGCGGCATTGTCGTTGAACGCCGTCAGCAAGGTGGCGCCGATCATGGCGTAGTCCCCCAGGCGCGTCAGCACTGGTTCCAGCCACCAGGCCTGCACGCCGCCCAGAATCACCAGCCCGGCCAGGAAGAAGCCCACCATCATCGGAACGCGCAGGGACATCTGGTTCTGGTACTGCGGCGTGGCAACCGTAAAGCCGATGAAGAAGAGGAAACTGCCGATGAACATCACCGGTTCATGGGAGAAGAGCACCGTCCAGGTCAGGAAGCAGACGTGCGCCAGCGTCACCCACACGGGAATCCGGTCGTTGCGGTCTTCCCAGGACTGGGGGATGGCATCGTCAAACTCGCTGAATTCGCGCTGCTGGGTGGCCAGACGGGCGAATTCCTTGCGGAACATCAGGAAATAGATCAGGTTGGATATGATGATGGCGCACACGGCTTTCCAGCCGAAATGCTGGATCATGTGCGCCAAACCCCAGTCCCATTTTTCCGCAACCATCACGACGGGAGGAGCGGCAAAGTGGGTCAGGGTTCCGCCGATGGAGATGTTCACGAACAGCAGGCCCAGCGTGGCGTACATCAGGGAACGCTTCGGCTTGAGGTCATAGAACTTCTTGCTCAGGATCAGCGCGCCGATCGTCATGGCGGCCGGTTCCGTAATCAGGGAACCCAGCAGCGGAGCCAGGCACATGACGGAAATCCACCAGGCGCCTGGAGTGGCCTTCCCCAGTCTGGCGCCGCAGTTGACTACGGATTCCGCCAGCTTGAAGATGGGGCGGGAGGAAGCGATGATCATGATGATCATCACGAACATGGGCTCCGTGAACGAGCAGTCGTAATTCAAGTAGGCTGAAAAGTCTTCAAAGGAATAGTATTTCCAGCACACGAACATGAAGGGGATGATCCAGATGCCGAACACGGCTTCCACTTCCCCCAGGAAATGAAAGATGGCGGAGGCAAAGGAGACCGGCAGCCGTTCTTCCGGATGCATCACGCGGAAGTTGGATTCCTTCAGCTTTTCCTTGTAGCGCAGGGCCAGCTTGTGGGAGTAGCGTTCAAAGCGCCCCGCCAGGAACGTATGTATGATGGCGCCCAGGAATACCAGCGTCACGGCCAAGTTGAAGCCGCCGGACTGTTCGTTGCGTTCGCTGAGCACCTGGGACAGGCTGGCGTCCGGGGGCAGCTGCTTGTACTGGCTGAGCGGAATCGGGAAATGGCTGTATTGGGATTCTCCTCCAATTTCCGTGGCGGGATAGGCGGGCTCCGCCGCACGCACGGCAGCCTCTCCCGCTCCGGCGGCCATGAAAAAGACGGCTGCCGCCACTGCGGCAAGCCGACCAAAACGGAGTGTCAGAGCTTTGGTAAAATGACAAATGCTGCTCATGTCTGCGCACAGACTAAACATGTCCACTTTTTTGAGCGAGCGGAAAATGAGTCTGCACGCTTTTTAAGGAGAGCATGCCCGGAAAACGGAAAAATCCGCAGAGAGAGAACGGGCAGTGAAACGAAAAGGAACGGCTGTCATGCCTGCCGGAGTTTAAGATTGAACAGGACTCTCAAAAATAGTAGTTGCAGATATGCGCTCCGCCCTTGGTTTTCTTTCCGTTCTCATGATCTCAGCCGGTGTCGCCTGTGCGGAGCTTCCGCCCGAACTGCCTCCCATGACACCCCTGCCGCTCGCACCCGGTCCGGTGACGGGCGGCACCATTAAGGGTGACTCCGCAGCAGGAATCGTGCCCGTCCGGGAACTGATTGAAGCCAACCGGAGGGATGAAGATATTCCCATGGCCGAGCCCATCCCCGGAGAAACGGCGGCTCCGTCCGCGCCGGACGAATCCATCCCGAATGCGGAACCCATTCCTGGCGAGACGCACCTCCAGCTCCCATCCCAGGGCGCCCCTTCCATTCCGCCCTCCGCCTTTTCTCCCGTTCCCGTCCCTCAGCATGAAACACGGGTGGCCATCCTGGGCTACCATGATTTCAGCCGCACGCTGCCCGCCACGGAGATGCGCATGAATACGGACACGTTCCGGGCCCAGATGCAGGCGCTGAAAACCGCAGGCGTGCCCATCATCACCATGAAGGATTTCCTGGACTGGAAACTGGGCGACAAGCAACTGCCCGCCAAGTGCGTCCTGATCACCATTGACGACGGATGGAAGAGCGTTTACACGGACGCCTACCCCATTCTCCGGGAAATGAAAATCCCCTTCACCGTTTTCCCCTACACCAAGTTCATCACAGGCCGCGGGTCCGCCATGAGCCGGGAGCAGATTCAGGAAATGCTGAACAACGGAGCCACTCTGGGCAGTCATTCCGTCAGCCACCTGTACCCCAGGTCCTGGCGCGCAGCCCAGAGAAAGGGCACGCAGGCCGTCCTGGACCTGGCCGCCAAGGAAATAGGGGAATCCAGGAAAATTCTCCAGGAGAGATTCCCCGGTTCCGACGTGGAAGCCTATTGCTACCCGGGCGGTTTCGTCCTGCCGGAAATGATCACCAAGGCGGAGGAAGCCGGCTTCCGGGCGGCGTTTACCGTCATTCCCAGAAAAGTGACCAAGGACACGGACCGCTGGAGAATTCACCGTTACATGGTATTCGGCAAGGATCCCAAGACGTTCACCAGAGCCGTGAATTTCAATACTCCCAGCGCGCCGGAGACGCCCTCCCCCGCTCCCGCGGGCCATGAACAGGGGCTGGGGTCCTATCCGGCGCCCGCCCAGCCCGTCTTCCCGGCAGCCAACACCGTGGTCCGCAGCCAGAATCCGGACATTTCCATTTCCCTTGCACGGGAACCGCAGCTCAATCCCAAGGACATGGAGATGCGCGTCTCCGGCTTCGGCCTGGTAAATGCCAAGTATGACGCCAGGGAAAAAGTCCTGAAATGGGCGCCCTCCCGTCCCCTGCGCGTCAGCCCGGTCACCGTCCAGGTACGGTGGAAGGTTCCCGGCGGCAACATCTGGCAAACCGCCACCTGGCAATTCGGGATTGCGGAGCAGGAAATGCACTTCACTCCCCGGAACGTCATAAAATAACTCTCCGCCAATATCATTCCGGTAAATTCCAAGACCAAGGCTTATAATTTATAATATATATTCGCGCACTTTTGAAAATCTCAGTTTAAATTTAATTGAGATGATAAGACGCTTACTATTGAAAAAATGAATTCATTGGAATTAATTTTTTAATAATTTCTAAAGACATACATTTGTAAAATCAGCTCCGTGATTAAGTATATCAATGTTCATGTATTCCTTCCAACCTTTGTTCGACAAAAAAGTCAGAACTAATCTATCATGAATCAGATTGACAATAACCTTTTTACAACACAAACCGGGGATATCGCCCATTGTAGGATTATTTAACTCGAAAATATAAATACATTTTAAAAGTATTTCAATATTTTCTATTTTATTGACATATTTCTTCAATCAGACAATTCCCTTGTCGAGCTCCGGCCGAAATTCCGAAAACAATAAACATACTATCCCTTCTTCAAATAATACTCTTAAGCAGAAAGAATAAATATTGCCTTTGTTATTAAATATGGCGTTAACCGCATTTTCAGAAGATATGCTTATTAAATTCTGACATCAGTAAAGAAGGTTGATTTTTTATAAGATATTTACCCTCCTCGCGTTTTCTTTTACAGGAACCAATTTTTTTAGAAGTAAAACACACTTTCTTATCTCATCAAGACTGACTCTTGAATTGATGAGATATTCTACCAACTTTCTGAAAATGAATCTCAATGAAACCAAGTGGTGCCTTGTCCTTCTCGCTAGGGACAGGTTAGCCAAACTCGCTGATTAACTGCGGAGGCGAGGATGTTCGCCAGAAGTATTTCCTTTCGTGTTTGTAATACGTGCCACGCCTCGGTTCACCCTTTCAAACGGGCACTCGTCCACCCTTTCAGATATATAGAATGCTTAATAGAAATTTGCGTATGGCAGGGGATTAAACGCCCCCGCCATACAAAACTATTTTGCAGATTCGGTTATTGTGTGCCAAAGTTCACGAATCCATAAGACAAGAGAGGATGCACCAATGATTATCAATAAATCCAGAGTGCCGGAAGGGTTGAACTCCCAATCAAGTGTATGGAGCATCGGCTCAACGTTAAAGAACTCGTAGGCGATCTCGGTAATGAATAACTGCCCGATTACAATTATTCCGACAATTGTCCAGAATCCACTACTCATTTTTATGCGGAATATGCTTTCGCTGGTCTCAAACACACGGGCGTTGAACATATACCAAAAATGTGTCCAAACAAATATTGAGAACAATAGAGTGGCCTCATACGCGGTCATTGTGCCGGTTGAGCCTATGACTGCATGGAATATTTGTGGAATTGATGTCACTTCGGCGTGGTTGAAGAACCAATAGAAACCAAGTGTCAGGGCAAAGAAGAAAATGCCTACGCCAAACAGTTCACTCAGCATGGGGCGAGTAAGTATTGAAGCCTCCCGGCGACGAGGACGATCGTTCATGACCTCCGAAGAAGGGGGAAGCGAAGCGAGTGCCATTGCACCGAATGTGTCCATGATGAGGTTAACCCATAGCATCTGCGTCACCGTGAGAGGAGATTCCGAACCCATAAACGAGCCGAACAGCACGAGGAAGCAAGCCGCTACATTCACGGTGAGCTGAAACAGCAAAAAACGTTGGATGTTCTTGTAAAGAGAACGGCCCCACATCACTGCCCGGCCAATGGAAGAGAATGAATTGTCAATGATTGTGATGTCAGAAGATTCTTTTGCCACGGATGTGCCATCTCCCATCGAAAGACCTACATGAGCCGCTTTGAGTGCTGGCGCATCATTGGTTCCATCTCCAGTCACGGCCACCACTTCATTGTTAGCCTGAAGAGCCTCAACAAGTCTCTTTTTGTCCATAGGACGAGCTCGCGCTATGATTTTGAGGTCGCCTACACGCTCACGAAGCTGACCGTCGGATAGTTCGGCAAACTCAGCGCCCGTTATGATGTTTTGGTCTCCGTCAATCGCGTCATTCCAAAGTCCGATCTGACGACCAATTTCCTTTGCTGTGCCAGGAGTGTCACCAGTGACAATCTTGACTTTGATGCCAGCGGCGATAACCTCGTTTACAGCAGGAGGCACGTCAATGCGAACAGGGTCTGAGATGGCAACGATTCCAAGGAACGTCAATTTCTCTGCCACAATCTTGCCATCTGCGATTGTGGCATCACCGTCATTGAGTTCCTGATAAGCAAACCCAAGAACACGCATTGCTTCATTTTGATATTCAAAAAGTTGATCATCTATTTCCGATTTTGTCACGCCGCATGTGTTTTCACACATTGAGAATATAATCTCCGGAGCACCTTTGACATATAGGATATTCTTGCCGGAGGCCGACCTGACAACGATAGCCATATATTTACGCTCCGTAGTGAATGGCAGTTCTTCAATTCGGAACGCATTTGTCCGTAAAAGTTGATAGTCAGCATTGCGTGCTTTCAACCATAGCAGAAGAGCTCCTTCGGTGGGATTACCAAGCACTTGTACTTTGTCGCCTGACAAATCAAGTTGAGCTGTAGAGTTGACAGCAATGCCTTCATATAGTATTTCGTCGGACGGCTTGCCAAAAAAGTTAGTCTTGTAGACCTGCATTTGGTTTTGTGTGAGAGTACCTGTTTTATCAGTACAGATAACGGTTGTTGCTCCCATTGTTTCACAAGCATGCATCTTGCGCACGAGGTTGTTGGTTTTGAGCATCCGACTCATGCTGTAGGCAAGCGAGAGGGTAACTGCCATAGGCAGGCCTTCAGGTACAGCAACAACTATAAGAGTGACAGCAACCATCATCGTCTTCAGCGTATGACCCAGAAGCGCCAGCCACGCGGCTTCATCTACTCCGGGATTAAGGAGATAAAAAACTCCGATTACCATCGCAAAAAATATGATGACAAACACGATGATACTAGTGATTACTTTAGCTGTGCCTTGATTATTCTTTTGTGCTTCTATTTCCGCCTGTGATTTTTCCTTCTCATCTCCTACCCATTCCGGGAACCTTTTGATGACCATCCAAAAGAATACAACAACCGGGATGATGAGAGAATATGCCGGCCATGAAGCCCATCCAAAAAAATGGATCAATTGTCCAACAATAATTAAACCGGCAAAGATATAGCTAACATTGGTGATCCAATTGGCAAGACCGTCAAGCTGCTCATTAAGCGGAGTCTTAACAGAATCGTCGATTTGAGCTTCCTCATAGACTTTGCCCATCTCGGTGACATCGCCTACTTTCAATACACGCATTACGCCGTGTCCTTCCATAATTTTAGTACCACGCATCACCTGGTTAGAAGGATAGGTAGCGTCTTCATCGCAATGTGCCGGATCTGTTGTTTTAACGCACAAAGGCTCACCTGTCAGCGTTGACTCGTCAACGCTGAGAATTACAGCATCAATCAATTCACCATCGGCCGGGATTTCATCGCCAGTGTTTAGTATAACGATGTCGCCCACAACTACATCTTTGCGAGGAATAGTAGTCGTAGAACCATTTCGTATCACTTCCACCAGCTCATCATCATTAACCTGATTGAGAATCCTGAAAGCTTTGTTTGCACGTTGTTCAAAAATGAATGCCAAGGTGGTAGCAAGTCCGATAGCAGCAAAGATGCCTATAGGCTCAAAAAACACTTTCCAGTCCTGTTCCAATCCGAAATATTCGTAGAATGAAATGCCGATTGAGAAAACTCCGGCAACCAAAAGGATAATGATGAGCGGGTCAGAAAATTTCTCAAAAAACTCCTTCCACCAAGGATCTTTCAGAGGAGGCGTCAAGACATTAACGCCATTCTTTTTTCGACTCTCCGAAACCTGCACATCGGTTAAACCTGCATACTTTTGCTGTGACATATGATTGTTGGATATTTATAATTAATTCTAAGGTATAGTTAATGGTCTTGAGGATCAGTTGCTGACGAGTTGTACAATGATGAGGCGGTCACCGTCATTTTTGCCGAGAAGAATCTTTTTTCCTTCGGTTAGCTCTACGGCTTGCCCTATCTCTATCTTGGTGTCAGAGTCTTTATCCCAAAGACTAGGAAGCCGACGGTTGATAAGTATCCATTTACCATTATGGAAGTGGAAATCGCCCACCGGCTTTTTCTCTTCTGGAGTAAGTTTTTCGTTGGGAAAAATGAACCGGTTAACATGCCACATATAAAGCGATTGCTTACTATATACCATCAAACGGTAATTTTCTGGTTTGAACGTACCGGTTTTAGGAGAATAGTAGAAATTTAGTACGGGAAGTTGACCGTGATATTCCGTACCGCAGAACGGACATCGCGGTCTGGTTGAGTTGTCAAACACAAACCACTTGGCTTCGCACTTCGGATTTTGACACGGCTGAATGAGGTCGGTCGTTTTCACTAATGCAGTCAGCCATTCGTCTGCTGTCGGGCGCATAGGGGGATTATGCAAACCTTCAATGAAAGCCTTGTCGAAAAGCTGCTTCAGATAGGGTCCACAGATAGAATAAGGCAATTTGGACACATCTCCTTGCGGCAACTCGGACGGACCCATATTTGTCACGTTCGGGCGATTGCTTTTATTTGCGGGGTGTTCAATAAAGAGGGCTTTGCTCCCCATTGAGAGCTCCTCATCCTTCGCCGGATCAAGGTCGTTTACCTTACCGCCGCGCAAAGGGTGGCGATATAGAAGATACATATATATCATAACGGCAAGAGCATGGCGGTCAGTCTGTATATTCGGAAGCTTCTTGTTGGGATCTCCAATTTGCAAAGCGCGTGTACCAAGCACCTCCGGAGCAATAAAGTCGGGTGTTCCCACCACATCCGGAGGGTATTTGCCCGGCACCACAAGTCCATCGCAATCAATGACACACGCCGTCCCACTCTTGGGGTCTACAAGCACATTGTTATACGATAAGTCAGAATGTGCCAATCCTGCCGCGTGCAGACGCTTAACGGCACGGGTTATTTGTATCAGCATATGGAAATGTGTCAGCCATGAGCCTTTGAACTCCGGCTCCACAAATTTGTTACGAAGTTTTGCTGATGCGAACCATTTGCCAATCTTCTCCTCCCCTTGAAAGCGACCTCCTTCAAAGAAAAAATGCTTCTGATATGTTGGCACTACCACACCAAGTTTGCCGTTCCATTCGACCAATTTTGTTGGCCAACAAAAGAGTTTCTCCCAATAGTCGCCCCCCGGTCGGTTGAATATACGGTCACGATAGATGCCTGTGATGTTTTGAAGACGATCTTTCGCATTAGCATCCTGCGATGTACGAAAGAAACCGATAACGTAGCTTTTGTCCAGGCTGAAATACACATCTTTCATCGCTCCTGAACCAATCACTTCGTCTACAAACTGCACAGTGGACCCGTCAACCGCCGTGAGTGTGATTGTCTGCGCCATATCAGTAGAGTATTGCTATTGTTCTGTCATCATGTTCGCCCGGGCTCCAGAAGTCCAACCAACGCAGCAGTTGGTCTTTTGAGGCTTCGTTATTGTCAGTGAGCTCAACTCCGGGAATTTCATCCTCGGCAAAACCGGTTTGCAGAGAGTCCCAAAACTCATTCCACTTGTTAATGTCATTAAGATTTGCATCAGTACCGAACATCGGGTCGCTCACGCCATCGGTCATCATCATCAAAGCTGTGAAATCATCCACAATTTCGAAGCGCAAGCGCTTGTAGAGCGATGCTGTGTCGGCAAATATCTCCGGCATTGTGAGGAAACGAGTTTGACCGGAGAACTCTCCTTCATCAGGAGTACCAAGTAATTTGAATGTCTGTGCCTCTTTATTGTAGATACACATGGCTCCGTCACCAACCCAGAAAGAAGCAACAAACCAACCGAAATCAAACTTCTTGCAGATAGAAAGCAAAAGTGTAGTAGCAAAATCTTTCAAGTTAGCATCTTCTGCCTGTTTAGCCGCCTCAGCAATAGCTTTATGCGCCGAGTATGCAGCATTGCCGACAATACCATACACAACATCACCAACGGTTTTACGTAACGATGTTTCGTTTTCAGCACCATAGTAATCCTGGATTTTTTCCTCCAAGTCTGAATCGCCCGTAAGTTTTCCCTTGCAATAATCGACAACAGACCGACAGGCGATTTCTGACCCCTTACGAGAAAATTTTGCGGAACCAGCACCATCGGCCACGGCTATGATATACCAGCCATTGTCATTGGAATGAAAAAGCTGGAAGTGGTCATCGCGCGGCTTCCCCTCCTGTGCATGACTGCGGCCACGGTTAGAAGCTGCAACCATATCCTTTAGTGGAGTCCCGTCAGGTCCGGCCTCAACCTTGACATATTCGCACACTTTATCTTCCTTAAAGTATGGCACATCTTTTGAAGTCGGAATATCTTTCCATAAATCACGGGGGTTGTGATTTACGGCAAATGGAATCTTTCGTTCAAGCAAAGGCTGACCGTCAAACCATCCAATATATTTATATAGAATGGTTATTATAAAATCCCCCGCTTCAGTTGGTATACCTTGTACCCTAATGATACCGTCATCCGTAGTCACCGCATTCAGGCCGACTTCGTCCAGACCTTCAATGCTCACAACAGTGACCTTGTCAGAAGGAAGTTGAATGTTCTCTGAAAGGTATTCTTTCCCCCTTGTTGCATTAGATATCTTCAAAGGGAGCGCGTTTATTTCGTTTTCAATAACTCTTCTTTGATCCATGACATATTGTTGGTATCTGTCCCAAGCATCTCTGACCGCCCAATTGATAAAGTCAGACGCTTCGGCGGCAGAAGTTAATATTTGATTCGAAGTCAATAGAGCGGCTATTTGTCGGCTCATATCTACCTTTATCAGGTCATTTTTCGACCGCCAGAACTCTTTATTCTTCTTATGCTGACTCATCATTATTGTGCATTAGCCCTGTGTACGTGATACATCTATTCCTCCTCCACTCACTGACGACAATTCTCCGTGCAGACCACACCAGGGACAATGATCGTTTGCATTTTTACCGGCACAGAAGATATTTCCGCACTCGCAAATCACGAATCCGAATTGATTTCCGCAACAGGGACAGGTAGGACGGCCATAAAGCTGATTAGTATTGATATTCTTGCCTAAATTCCTCCCATCAGATAGTTCCTGATATTGTTTCTCGTCGATTGGATAAGTTCCAACAAGACGGAAACCGTCCATAAACAGATTTTCCATATCTTTGGAATTACGAGCGTATTTGATGAGGTAAGGCTTGTTGGTTGTTTGACATTTTCCCATCACAACAGCAAAATTCTCATCAATACGTTTGGATTCGCTGGAATTGGCCTTTTCAAGACTTATACCAGTAGTCTCCGGAAACTGCATCTCGTCACTATGCTGTTCGCTTACCGACATACTTGTGGCTTTGATTGAGGCAGTTATCCACTTGAAAAACTGTCGGAAAGATTCCTTGTCAGTTTTTCTAAGAAGCAGCACATTCTCGGTAAGTTGCTCAAGAATGGACGTATTCACATTATCACCGATAGAGATTGCCACGAGATTGCAGAAGAGACGGTACTTGTCATTCCACCGTCGGAAAGAGGCAAGATAATCATCGGTGGGAGTACCGTCAGTGAACAGGAAGATAATAGGTTTCCAATCGCCTTTAACTTCCATCGTTGTCTTTTGAATATCACGCTCAATGCAATCCATCAGATAATTCATACCCACACCGAGTGAGGTGCCACTACCTACTGGGAATGTAGGAGGATAGAACTTATACAATTCAGTCAATTCCGAAAGAGTTTTGGCTTTTCCCGCAAAAGCAAGAATAGATACAAACACGGTCTCCAATGCATACGGATCGACGCGCAACTCTTGGATGATAGTACGCATACCGTTTTGGACCTCCTCAATTGGCTGTCCAACCATCGACTCGGAAACATCGATAAGAAAATATACTGGTAGTCTTCTCATATTACATTTCGGAATTATATAGAATAATCTTGCCGTAAGATTTTCAAAAATTCTGGTTGTTGATATTCAGTAAATTGCTTAATGAACAACAGAGAAAATGAATAAAACAGGACTAAAGTAAACAATACTGAAAATCATTACCGGATAACAACTCAACTTCAAGGAACTGGATAAAATTGCTTACTTGTTTGGCGTTCATAATTATTAGATTACAACATTGACCTCATCTGGAGGAGGAGGAAGGGCTATATCTTCTGTAGCACCCATCGACTTGCCACCTTCTTCAATAATGCCACTAACCCATTTAAAAAATTTCATAAAGGCGGTACTGTCCATCGTGTCAATCTGAAACACTTTGTCAGTTAACAAACGCAATTCTTCCGTCTTGGCCTTTGGTCCGGCTGCGAGTGCAACAATGTTTGTAAATTGTCGTTGTTTTATTTGGGATAATACACCCTTGTAAACTTGTATATCTGATGGTTTTCCATCGGTCATAACAAAAAGGATTGGCATCCAATCACCTTTCTGATCGGGTGTACCTTTTTGAACTTCTGAATCAACTCTCTTACAAAGCATTTCCAATGCAGAGCCAGTAAAAGTTGGTCCACTTTCCGGAACTGTTATTTCCGGCATCTGTATTTGGTCTATGGGTGTGAGAGGCAGGATTTGTTTTACCTCGCGGTCGTATGTTATAATACTTATGCTTACAGTATCCAACGCATACGGGTTAGTACGCAGGGTACTAAGCATCGCTTCAATGCCAACCTTTACAGACTCAATAGGTTCCCCTTTCATTGAACCGGAAGTATCTATAAGTAAATATACTGGTAATCTACGTGACATAATATTTTGTTGGTTTATATATCATTATCCCTGCGAGAAAAGGAGGTGACTCTTGCAAATTTATCGCACATCTGGGAGCTGATCTGCCTTTTGCCTCTAATTCAAGGAGACGAAATTGATATATCTCAGTAAGAGGAATCAACTGCCGCACTTCGGTATTGTACGTTATTATACTTGAGAATGCAGTTTTATACACATAAGTCCCCAGACTCAATGATTGCTTTAACTCATTGGATTCACATTTGGTTGCTTCTATCAGCTCACTTCTCATTAATAATGAGATATCAACAAAAATTCGTCGTACAGATAAAAATACACCTCCTGTCAGATAAGAACCTGAAGTGACTTATTGTCTCTAACCAAGTAGTTCTTCAAGTTCTTTCGGAATACATATTGAAGTTAAACTACGATGTTAACTTCTGGAGGCGGCGGCGGAAGCTCGCTGAGCGTCCCCATTTCTTTACCAGTCTCTTCTACTTTCATCGAGCCTGCGCTCACCGAGGCGGAAACCCACTTGAAGAAAGACTTGATTGTTGCTGAATCTGCGGTATCCAGCGATACTACGCACTCAGTAATTTGTTTCAACACGCTTGTATCTGCCCCTTGTCCGGCAGCACATGCTACTATCATGCCGAATTTGCGTTTGCGGAACTCGTCGAGCCCTTTGCGAATATCATCGGTAGGAACACCATCGGTCATGATAAATACAAGCGGCTTCCAGTCACCCTTGACATCGATAGTGGTCTTGGTTACCTCCTGGTCCACTTTATTGGCAAGAAGATTTAAAGCCTCGCCCAATGCCGTACAACCGCTGGCATCTATGTTAGGCTGCTGAAAATTGGCAAGTTCAGTCAGCGGTGTAACTTGCTGTGCTGTATTATTGAATGTAATGATACTAAGGTAAGCCGTTTCAAGCGCGTAGGGATCACTGCGAAGAGTGCTGACAAGGACTTGAACACCGTTCTTAACAGCCTCAATAGGTTCTCCGTACATGGAGCCGGATGTATCGAGGAGGAGATATACAGGGAGTTTTCTCATGATGGATTATTTGTAATTCGTTATTATTCTTTTTATGGTTTCACAGAGATTCCCATCAGGATAGGCATCTCCTATGGCAGAAAATTTCCATTCGCCACCACGGCGATATAATTTGCCCATAATTACGGCGGTTTTACCTTGGTATTGAGGCTCAGCAGCAACATCATATTGCGCGAATATCTCCTTCACCCATTCAGGTGTTCCTTCATACATTCTGATTGAGGCATAAGGTATCTGGGAGAAGTCTTCCGTTCCACAATTATTGAGGAAAAAGAAAATTTGCTCAACACTAGAGGATATTTTGTTAAGGTCGACTGTGATAACCTCGTTATCAAGGCCATCATCACCGTCTTGGTCGCCTTTAAGATCATCGCCGGAATGATGTAATGCACGGTCATTGGAATCGACTTTGCCGGGAGGCATATCATATTGATCAAGGAACTCTTTACGATAAAGAGGCGAATAGATGTGGTCGCAGAGATTGCCGTTGGCATCAAGCATTACACAACTTAAATCGAGGTCTACATCCTGTACTGAGTTGCCAAGTTCAAGAAATCCATTTTTTTTATACCCCCCCAGTTACAACCTACACAGAACTGTGTAAGTTTCGAACCATTATTTTTTTCTAAATTGATTCGCTGGCCTTTTTCTAATCGTATTGCCATAATTATTAGCTGTATTTGTTGAGAAAGGATTCAAGCCCCTGTTTGTAACCAATACCCACAGCCTCAAATTTCCATGTTCCGTTGCGCTTATAGAGACGCCCAAACTCTACAGCTGTTTCCACACTGAAATCTTCCTCCAATTCGTACTTGGCTATTTCTTCTCCTGTGTTGGTTTTGTAAATTCGGATAAACGAGTTACGAACTTGGCCGAAGTTCTGACGACGTTCATCTGCCTTATGGATTGTGACCACGAAACAGATTTCAGTAGCACGGGAGTTGATTTTACTTAAATCGATGCGGATGCTTTCATCATCTCCATCTCCTTCTCCAGTAAGATTATCTCCGGTATGCTCTACTGCTTCGTCGGGCGATTTTAGGTTATTGTAGAATACAAAGTACTCGTCACTGAGAATTTTCTTGTTTTCTCCAAGAATGAATGCTGATGCATCCAAGTCAAAGTCTTGACCTGTATCGGACTGGTTGGTATCCCATCCCAATCCGATGGAAAATTTTTGGAAATCAACATTAATCCTTTGTCCTTTTTCCAGATTAATCATTGTGAAAATTGTTTAATTTTTGAATTATTATATCAATTCTATCTAAAAATAAATCAAACGAAATTGTTTACTTCAGCTTTGTTTCATTGATCTTCTCTGTTTTCCATCTGAGTAATTTCCTGAGCACAAAAAACCAAAATATCAAAAATTACAACTAATTACTTGCTTCCGGGAGAATAATTGAATCCCCAACCATATCTGCGGTCGCAGTCTGAATGCCCGTCATGAAATGTCACAAGCTTTTGCACAGTCATTGAGTTGTCTGTACCAATTTCTATGGAAGCGATAGCGCAGAATTTCCTAATACTGCTTTGTTGCCCCATCTTCACTATGACATCCTCACATCCGGGAACTGAGACTTTTACTACAGCATTGGTGTCGGCCCATTTGGCAACTCCATCGTAAATAAAAGTGTAGACCACAATTCTCTTAATTTGCGATATACCCTGAGGGTTGACAAAAATTGTCTCACCTGACTCTGCACCGCCTCCACGGTCATCACCTCTATGCCAAATATAAGGGGCTTGTGTATAGCATCCCTGCCGAGTTTGCTGGTCTCTGCGACCGCCTCTACCGTGAGAGAACTGTAGCCCATCGATGAGAGTCTTTGAGCCATCTCTCATTTCATAGAAACAGCCGAGATCCAAGTCTATATCGCCACCGAACATTCGTTTGAGGAAACTGCCTTTACTCCAGCCAAGATTGATTTTAATCTCCCCTGGCGTACGTATTGCCTTATCAAGGTTTATGCGATGTTTGTCACCGCTCTTTTCAAGTACAATAGCCATGACGATTACATATATTTAGAAACAAATTCGTCAAAGTCTCCTTTACCCTACATATTTATTAACAAGGTATTGAAGCCCGCCTTTGAAACCGTTGCCCATAGCTTCGAATTTCCACTCTCCATTGTAGCGATAAAGACGACCGAACTCTACTGCTGTTTCCGTTGAGAAATCCTCATCAAGCTCATACTTTGCAATCTCCTCATTGGTGAGCGCATTGTAGATGCGGATATAGGAGTTGTGGACTTGGCCGAAATTCTGACGGCGTTGTTCAGCATCGTGAATAGTCACGGTGAACAAAATCTCTTGCACGCGAGAATCCACTTTCGCTAGATTCACGGTTAGAGTTTCATCATCTCCACCATTACTGTTTCCGCCGGTCAAGTCATCGCCTGACGATTCAACAGCTTTATCCGGAGAATTTTGATTGTTGTAGAATACGAAGAATTCGTCTTGAGGTAGTTTACCGTTAGCTCCAAGCATGAATGCGGAAGCATCGAGGTCGAAATCATAACCTGTACTTGTATTGGGATCCCAGCCAAGACCTACACCAACCTTCTGAAGGCCGATACCTATGCGCTGCCCTTTTTGTAAGTTGATAGCCATAATATTATATAGATTTCTCCTTTTTATTTTCTTACTAATCTGCAATACACTCCGTCGTGCAACATTTTTCTAACGGATTTGAAATCCGCATATAAAGTGAATCCTGAAAAGGGATATGCCGAGAACCGACCACAAATCTTCCCTATCTCCCTCTCTCATTGCGTTTGGGTACATTCAGCCATAAGGTTCGGCTGTCCTGTTTTTCCGGCATCCGACCTGTGGAAATAACTGAGCAAATTTGCATTAAATTATTTTTTCTCAAATTTGTAGGTTGACTTCGGATTTCAAATCCGCTTTTTCCCATATTCGGCAGGTTCCAGATAAAAGCTTATTGTTAGAAGAAGCTAACATTCATCAATTGAGGAGACTCCCGCACCACCTTCCCGGAATACCAAAAAAACTGACATTTGGCTTGCCCGCATGGTGTGAAGTGGCATAATTGTTCAGCACCATTATCAGGTTCAGCCAGGCAGGACATTCCATGAACACGAGCACCAAAACCTTCACCGTTGCAGATACAGCCGCCAACGCCGATTATCTCACCAATACATCCGAACCGCTCGGAGAAACGATGACCCTGAACGTGGGCCCCTCCCACCCCGCCACCCACGGCGTGCTCCGCCTGGTTCTGGAGCTTGACGGCGAAGAAATCATCAGCTGCGATCCCGTAGTGGGCCACCTGCACCGCGGCATGGAGAAGATCGGGGAGACGATCCAGTACAACCAGTTCGTCCCCTACACCGACCGTTTTGACTACCTGGCCCCCCTGTCCAACAACATCGCCTATGCCTGCGCCGTGGAAAAGCTGATGGGCTGGGAACTTCCGCCCCGCGGCCAGGCCCTGCGCGTGCTCGCCCTGGAGCTTTCCCGTTTTTCCTCCCACATTCTGGGAGTGGGCGTATACGCCATGGATGTGGGCGCCATGACCGTGTTCCTGTACTGCTATGAGGAACGCGAAAAAATCCACAACTTTTACGAACAGCTTACGGGTGCGCGCTTCACGTCCTCCTACACCCGCATCGGCGGCCAGACGCGCGACGTGCCGCAGGAAATGCTGAAGGAAGTGCTCGCCTTCTGCGACCAGGCGGAAAAGACCGTTGACGAAACGGAAGCCCTGCTGCTCAAGAACAAGATTTTCATCGACCGCCTCCAGGGCGTGGGCATCATTCCCCGTGAAAAAGCCCTTTCCTGGGGCCTTACCGGAGCCAACCTGCGCGCCAGCGGCGTCAAGCGCGACCTGCGCAAGACCAATCCCTACCTGGGCTACGAACAGTACGAATTCGATGTCCCGATCGGCGAACACGGAGACTGCTACGACCGTTTCACCGTCCGCATTGAGGAAATGCGCCAGTCCCTGCGCATCATCCGCCAGGTGGTCGCCACCATGCCGGAGGGGCCCATCAACGTGGTGGACAAGAAAGGCACGCTTCCGCCCAAGGAAAAAGCGCTGACGGACATGGAGTCCCTGATCCGCCAGTTTATGACCACCACAATGGGCGTGAACGCCCCCGCGGGCCAGGTTTACTTTGCCGCGGAAAACCCGAAGGGAGAACTGGGCTTCTTCCTGGATTCCAAGGGCGGCGGTCTTCCCAACCGCCTGCGCATGCGCTCCCCCTCCTTCTGCAACCTTTCCATCCTGCCGGAGCTTCTGCCGGGGCACCTGGTTTCCGACGTTCCGGCCATTCTCGGCTCCTTTGACTTCGTGATGGGCGAATGCGACCGCTAACACGAACCCGCACCTTTTCCGCCAACCTTAACACATATTTCCATCCCCATGTCCGATTACGCTGAAAACGCCATTGACGCGCTCATCGCCCATCATCCCAGCCCCGGCGAACAATTCTACCCGGCCTTTGAAGCCACGCCGGAACTTGATGCCGCCGCAAGCGAATACATCACGCATTATCCGGAGGGCAAGCAGCAGTCCGCCGTTCTCCCCATTTTGCATGAGATTCAAAAGAAATTCGGCTACATCAGCGCGGACGCCATCACCTGGACGGCGGAAAAGCTGGGACTCACCGCCGCCCATGTACTGGGCGTGGTCACTTTCTATCCCGGCCTGCGCCAGACCTGCCCCGGCAAGAACCACATCCGCGTCTGCCGCACGCTTTCCTGCGCCATGGCGGGGGCGGACAGCCTCTTCAACACCATCTGCACGCGCCTGGGAATCGACAAGAGCAGCATCGACCACCACCACCCCATCGGCGTCAGCCCCTCGGGCCTGTGGAGTGTGGAAGGCGTGGAATGCCTCGCCAACTGCGGATTCGGCCCCAACATGATGGTCAACGACATCCTGTATGAAAAAGTCACGCCGGAACTGCTGGAGGAAGTGATCCTCAAATACCAGAACGCTTAATTTTCCCCACCACGCACCAGATCACCCGTCATGAGCATTACCTATCTTCCCGGTAAAGAGCCCCACCCCAGGGAAACGCGCCGCATTCTTAAAAACATCAACCGCGAAGGGTGGAACACGTCCATTGACTGTTACCTGGCCGACGGCGGCTATGAAGAGTTGAAAAAGGCGCTCGGCATGGAGCCGAAGGCCGTCATTGACGAGGTGAAGAAATCCGGCCTGCGCGGCCGCGGCGGCGCGGGCTTCCCCACCGGCGTCAAGTGGACCTTCATCCCGCCGAACAACACGAAGCCCGTCTATCTGGTCTGCAACTGCGACGAATCCGAACCCGGCACCTTCAAGGACCGCTACATCGTCCACCAGGACCCCCACCAGCTCATTGAGGGGATGGTCATTTCCAGCTACGCGGTGGGCGCCCACCTAGCGTACATCTACATGCGCGAGGAATTCCCCATTGCCGCGGAAACCATGCTCAAGGCCCTGCAGGAGGCGCGCGAACGCGGCTTCCTGGGCAAGAACATCCTGGGGTCCGGCTACGATCTGGAAATCCACCTGCACCGCGGCGCGGGCGCCTACATCTGCGGTGAGGAAACGGCCCTGCTTAACTCCCTGGAAGGCGTGCGCCCCTACCCCCGCATCAAGCCCCCCTACTTCCCGGCCGCCATCGGCCTGTACGGCTGCCCCACCATCGTGAACAACGTGGAATCCCTGTGCCAGGTGAAGCACGTCATCGCCATGGGCGGCGAAGCCTACGGACAGGAAGGCGCCAAACGTTCCCCCGGCACGCGCATCATCGGCGTCTCCGGCGACGTGCGGCGCCCCGGCTATTATGAAATCGTTTCCGGTTCCATGACCTTCGGCGAACTGCTGTACGACGTCTGCGGCGGTCCTCGTGAAGGCCGCGAATTCAAGGCGGTCATTCCCGGCGGCTCCTCCTCCAAGGTCATGCGCACGGACGTGGAGTACAAGACCCGGAATCCGGACGGCACCACGGGCAAAATCTCCTTCTTCGACATCCCTCTGGACCTGGACAGCATCGCCCAGTACGGCTCCATGTCCGGTTCCGGCGCGGTCATCGTCATGGACGACTCCCGCTCCATGCCCTGGGCGCTGAACAACATCAACCGCTTTTACGCCCACGAATCCTGCGGCCAGTGCACTCCGTGCCGCGAAGGATGCCCGTGGATGATGAAGCTCAGCACGCGCATCCTGGAAGGCAAGGGAGCCCCCTCGGACGTAGACCTCCTCATCCAGGTAGCCAACCAGATCGAAGGCAAGACGGTCTGCGCCTTCGGGGAAGCCGCCTCCTGGCCCACCCAGGCCATGGTCTCCAAGTTCAAGGAGGAATTCGTGGCCCTGACGGATCCCTTCAACGCCTGCCTGCCCCACTCTGCGGAAGGCAGGGAACAGCGCCGCTATTTCATCCGGTAACCTCACCACGTCCCCAGTTTCAATTCCATTCCCTCCCATCACGTCATCATGAGCGAAGAAGCTTACAAACTCCCCAAAGACGCCGCTGCCGCGGAAGGCAAGGTGAACGTCCAGATCAACGGCACGTGGTACCGTTTCCCGCGCGGCACCAGGATTGCAGACGCCTGCCGCTCCGTGGGCGTGCCGATTCCCTGCTTCTGCTACCATCCCAAGCTGGCCGTCGTCGGCTCCTGCCGCATGTGCCTGGTGGAACAGGGCATGCCGCCCAGGCTGGCTCCGGGGCAGACCCCTTCCTACGACGAACAGGGTTTCCAGCCTATCCAGTGGATGCCCCGCCCCATCATCTCCTGCGCGAATACGGTGGCGGAAAACATGGGCGTACGCACGGACAGCCCGCTGGCGGCCGAGGCGCGCCGCGGCGTGCTGGAATTCCTGCTCACCAGCCATCCGCTGGACTGCCCCATCTGCGACCAGGCCGGGGAATGCAAGCTTCAGGAATACTCCAACGACTACGGTCAAATTGAAGGCCGCTACGAGGAAAGGAAAACCAAGAAGGGCAAGAACCTCAGCATCGGCCCGCGCGTCAACCTGGACCAGGAACGCTGCGTGCTCTGCGGCCGCTGCGTGCGCTTCATGCGCGACATCATGCACGACGAAGTGCTCACGATGTCCCAGCGCGGCACGTACAACGCCATCACGGTTTATCCCGGCCGGGAACTGGACAGCAACTATTCCCTGAACACCGTGGACCTTTGCCCGGTGGGCGCCCTGACCTCCAAGGACTTCCGCTTCAAGATGCGCGTATGGTTCCTGAAGGAGACCAAGACCATTGACGTGGACTGCGGCACCGGCACCAACATCACCCTGTGGACCAGAGAAGACCGGGTGTACCGCATCACCCCGCGCCCGAACGACGCCGTGAACTCCTGCTGGATGCCGGACTCCCACCGCCTGAATTACAAATACATCAATTCTCCCCAGCGCATCCCGCAGCCCGTGATCCGCACGGACGCCGGAGCTCCCCACCGCCCGGCCACCTGGGAACCGGCCCTGGCCTCCGCCGCTGAAGCCTTCAAGCGCATTTCCCCAGACAAAATCGCGATCATCGCCTCCGGACGGATGACCAATGAAGAACTTTACATGGTGCGCCACCTGGCCGCCCAGATCGGCACGGACAGGGTGGACATCGTACCCCGCACGGGGGAAAGCGACGGAATGCTGATTTCCGCGGACCGCAACCCGAACACGAACGGCGCGAAGCTGGTGCTGGGCATCGAACCCGGTTCCAGACTGGACGCCATCCGGGAAGGGGTGCGCAACGGCTCCGTCAAGGCCGTCCTCGCCCTGGGGGAAGACCTCACCGCTCCGGAAGCCGGATTCACGCCGGAAGACCTCAAGAAGCTGGACTACCTCTTCATGATCGCCCACAGCGCCAATGAAACGGGCCGCCATGCGGACCTGGTGCTCCCCGGCGTCACCTATGCCGAAAAATTCGGAACCATGATCAATGTGGCGGGCCGCATCCAGCGCCTGAACCGCGCCATCCGGCCCGTGGGCTATTCCCGCGACGACTGGCAGATCCTGAGGGACATCACCGTGGCCCTGGGCGGCAATCCCGCCCTGAAGGACTTCTCCTCCGCCCTGGATATCCTGACGGTCATGAGCACCGAATACGAGGCGCTGAACGGCCTTACCTGGGGTTCCATCGGAGACGGCGGCCGGCCCATTCTGGAAACGGGCGTCACCATTCCCGTGGTGGAACGCGAAAGGAACCAGTCCCGCTAACAACACTTCACACGCATACAACCCGTTAATCCGCCATGATTGATTCGATTCTAACCTTCTGCGACGAGGTGCTCAGCAACCCCATCTGGTTCTACGTCATCACCCTGCTGATCAAGATCGTCATCTGCTTTGCCATCACCATCCTGTTCATTCCGATCTGCGTGTACATCGAACGCCGGGTGGCCGCCTGGATCCAGGACCGCGTGGGCCCCAACCGCGCCGGCATCCCGCTGAGCATCTTCCGCCGCTTCGGCGTGAAGTCCGACCTGCCGTTCAAGAAGACGCTGGACTACTTCGGCCTGCCCCACGACGGCAAGATCGCCAACCTGTGCCGCTTCTTCCGCCTGGACCGGGACATTCCCATCTTCGGCCTCGTCCAGCCTATGGTGGACGGCGGCAAGCTGTTCCTGAAGCAGGACTTCACGCCGCCTTTCGTGCGCCGCGTCTATTTCTGGATCGCCCCGATGCTGGTGCTTGCCCCGCCTCTGATGACGGCTGCCGTCATCCCCTTTGCCGGAGACCTGCATACCTCCTACGGCAATGTGAACATGGCCGTGGCCAACCTGAGCGTGGGGCCGCTGTGGGTGTTCGCCATCTCCTCACTTTCCGTGTACGGCCTTGTGCTGGCGGGCTGGTCCTCCAACTCCAAATTCCCGTTCCTGGGCGGCGTGCGCTCCTCCGCGCAGATGATCTCCTATGAAATCAGCATGGGGCTGTCCATCATCCCCGTTCTGATGATTTACAGCACGCTGGACCTGTCCAACATCGTGGAATACCAGGCGGCCAACGGCTGGCTGCTGCTTCCCGTGTGGGGAGAGGGCCTGAGCTGGCAGCGCTGGATTCTGCTGGTGCCCGTGGCCATCAGCTTCCTCATCTTCCTGACTTCCATCTTCGCGGAAGCCAACCGCACCCCCTTTGACATGTCCGAATGCGAGACGGACCTCGTGGGCGGCTACCACACGGAATACTCCTCCATGAAATTCGCGCAGTTCTTCATGGGCGAATACGCCGCCATGGTGGTGGGCTCCTCCCTGGTCATCACGCTCTTCCTGGGCGGCTGGTCCATCGGCTTCGGCCTAGACGGCTGGCTGAACGAACACGTCGCCAACTGGGTGGCGGTGCTCTGCCAGCTGGTCGCCTACGTGCTCAAGCTCCTCTTCTTCGCCTTCTTCTTCGTCTGGGTGCGCTGGACGCTGCCCCGCTTCCGCTATGACCAGGTGATGAAGCTCGGCTGGATGGTCTTCTTTGAACTGGCCGTCATCAACATCTTCATCACGGCCGCCATCCTGTACTTCGTCCAGTAAACCAACCCTTTATCCCGATACACAAATATTATGGCCTTCAAAACGATCAAGCGCCCGAAGATTTCCCTCGGAGAGCGGTTCTACTTGCAATCCATCCTGGGCGGTCTCTGGATCACCATCAAGCACCTGGCCCTGGCCCTGGTGGGCAAGTCCCGCAACAAGAAGGAACTGGCCGGCTCCGGAATCGGCGTCACCATGCAGTACCCGGAATTCCGCTGGGACAAGCACCTGCCTCCCTATTACCGCGGCTACCCCGTGCTGGTGAAGGGCGAGGACGGGCGCGAACGCTGCGTCTCCTGTCAGCTCTGCGAATTCATCTGCCCCGCCCGCGCCATCACCATCACGCCCGGCACTGTCAAGGAAGGCGACTGGGACAAGGTGGAAAAAGCCCCCAAGGAATTCGAGATCGACATGCTCCGCTGCATCTACTGCGGCATGTGCGAGGAAGCCTGCCCGGAACAAGCCATCTTCATGAGCCAGGACTACCTGCTCACCCCCACGGACCGGACGCAGTCCATCCACAACAAGGCCAGGCTTTACGAACTGGGCGGCACCCGCAAGGGGCTGGTCAACAAGTGGAACCAATACAAATAACACACCCCGAACTCCTCACTCCACATTCTGCACGTTATGAACATTTTTGCCAGTGACATACTCTTTTACGTCTTCGGGGCCCTGGCCGTGATCCTGTCCCTGATGGTCGTCTTCATGCGCAACCCCGTTTCTTCCGCCATGATGATGGCCCTCTCCTTCGGGGCGACGGCCGCCGTCATGATCGGGCTGGGCGCCCACTTCCTGGGCATTCTGCAAATCCTCGTGTACGCCGGGGCCATCATGGTTCTCTTTGCGTTCATCATCATGCTGCTGAACGTAAAGCTGGAAACCTCCCCCTTCCGGCGCCCCGTTTCCGTTGCCGTGGGCGTCATCATTGCGGGGCTGTTCCTCGGCCAGCTCATCGGCATCATCTACTCCCTGCCCGGCGCCAGGGACTGCGGCCGCTGCCCGATGGCCAGCGCGGAACAGGCCTGGAACGATCTGAAAATCGGACAGGATGCGCCTGAAAACGATGCTGCGTGCAACACGGCATGCGAACAGGGACCCCGGTTCTCAAGCTACTGCATAACCAAGAAGCAACTGGACAATCTGATGCAATCCTCTTCCCGTTTCGCGGTTCTTCCTCCCATTTCCCCCCAATGCTCGGCGGAACGTTTTCCGGAAGGGACCACCATCCGCGCCGAGATTGACAACGGAGAATTTCCGGACACCGCCCTGCTGGGCCGCACCCTGTTTGACAAGTACAACCGCACGCTGGTCATCGCGGGGCTGGCCCTGCTGGTGGCCTCCATCGGGGTCGTGGTCCTGAGCCGTCGCCCCTCCGGCAAATAACGAACATCTCAATACAGCCAATCATCATGATACCTCTTACGCATTATCTGATCCTCTCCGGCATTCTGTTTGCCATCGGCCTGGTGGGGGTGATCGTCCGGCGCGACATCATCGTCATTTTCATGTGCCTGGAAATGATGCTCAGCGCGGCCAACCTTTCCCTGGTGGCCTTCTCCCGGGCCCAGGGCTCCATGGGACTGCCCAACTATGACGGCCAGTCCCTGTCCATCTTCGTCCTGACCATCGCCGCGGCGGAAGTGGCCATCGGCCTGGCCCTGATCGTTTCCCTGTACCGCGCGCGGCGCACGGCCAGCACCCAGGACCTCCATACGCTGAAAGACTAAGAGCAACCCGAACCTCACACGAACATGTTAGACATCGACATCCAATATACCTGGCTCCTGCTCTTTCTGCCCCTGGTCGTGGCGGCTTTCAACTGGTTTTTCCTGACTAAGCGCGCGAACGTGGCGGCCCTCACCTCCACCTTCTCCTGCCTGGTCACCTTCGTTCTTTCCCTGGCCCTGCTGGACAAGACCGGAACGGATGCCTTCACCTGGCTTTCCATTTCCAGCGTCTTCTCCATTGACCTCGGCTTCGTGCTGGACCCCCTGTCCACGCGCATGATGCTGGTGGTCACGGGCATCGGCCTGCTGGTGCATATCTTCTCCCTGGGATACATGGCGGATGACAAGGCCAAGGCCCGCTACTTCGCCTGCCTGAGCCTGTTCATGTTCTCCATGACGGGCATCGTCCTGGCCAGCAACATCGCCATGACCTTCATCTTCTGGGAGCTGGTGGGCCTTTCCTCCTACCTGCTCATCGGCCACTGGTACACCAGGTCAGCCGCCGCGGACGCCGCCAAGAAGGCCTTCATCTGCAACCGCGTGGGGGACTTCGGCTTCCTGATCGGCATTCTGACCCTCTGGGCGCTGACCAATACGCTCAATTTCAGCCTGATGGAAATGCCCGCCGGCATCAGTGAAACCCTGCTGAACATCACGGTGCTGTGCCTGTTCTGCGGCGCGGTGGGCAAGTCCGCCCAGTTCCCGCTGCACGTGTGGCTGCCGGACGCCATGGAAGGCCCCACCCCCGTTTCCGCCCTGATCCATGCCGCCACGATGGTCGCCGCCGGGGTGTACATGATGGTGCGCGTCCAGCTCTCCATCGGCGTGGAAGCGTTCCCCTCCCTCTCCTGCGACGTGATCGCCATCATCGGCGCCATCACGGCCATCATCGCCGCCTTCATGGCAACCCAGCAAAACGACATCAAGCGCGTGCTGGCCTACTCCACCCTGTCCCAGCTCGGGTACATGGTCATGGCCCTGGGACTGCTGGCCGGGGAAGCGGCCATGTTCCACCTGTTCACCCACGCCTGGTTCAAGGCGCTGCTCTTCCTCGGAGCGGGCGCCATCATCTTCGCCTGCCACCATGAGCAGGATATCTGGAAGATGGGCGGCATCATGAAGCGCATGAAGCTGACTTCCCTGACCTTCATCATCGGCACCATGGCCCTGATCGCCATTCCGTTCACGTCCGGCTTCTTCTCCAAGGAAGCCATCCTGGAAGCCGCCCTGCACAAGAACCCGGTGTTCTTCTGGATCGGCGGCGGCGTGGCCCTGCTGACCACCTTCTACATGATGAGGGTCATCTTCGTGGTCTTCTTCGGCAGGGAACGCAGCCACAGCGCGGAACACGCGCGGGAAGTGGGCGGCGTCATGCTCATTCCCCTGCTGATCCTGGCCGTGCTCGCCGTCATCTCCGGCTACGGCTTCATCGCGGACAGGCTGGTTCCCTTCAACGGCTTTGCAGTGGCGGACTTCCACATGGGCATGCCCTTCTACGTATCCATGGGCGCCCTCGTCCTGGGCATTCTGCTGGCGGCCGTGTTTTATGCGGGCTCTCCGGCCTCCGACAAGCTCTCCGGCAACGCCGTCTCCCGCGCCCTCGCCAACCGTCTCTACATCGACTGGTTCTACGACAAGGTGCTCGTTAAAGGCGTGCAGGGCATTCTGGCCTCCGTCATCGACTTCATCGACCAGTTCATCATTTCCGGCCTCATCGTGGGCGGCCTGGCCCGGCTCACCGCCGCCGTCGGATCCCTGCTCCGCCGCCTGCAATCCGGCAACATGGCCGCCTACACGGTCCTGTTCGGCGTCGGCCTTCTTCTGGTTATTTACTTCACCGTCTTCTATTCCTGCTAACCTCCCAACCAATCACACACCATGCTTATCTGGCTTGTTCTCATTCCTCTGATTGCCTCAGCCCTCATCGGTCTGTGCAAGGCGCCCGCGCGCCCGACGGCCCTGCTCAGCGCAACGCTGACGCTGGCCCTGGGCATCTGGGCCCTGGTTAGCTTTGACGACTGCGCTTCCTGCTGGTCCCGCTTCCAGGGGCTGGACCTCCAGCTGACCCTGGCCCCCGCCATGGCCAAGGTGATGCTGCTGCTGACCATCCTGGTCACTTTCGCCACGGTCCTGGGCACCAATCCTCCCAAGGGAGGGGAAGCCTCCTGGTACAATTCCGCCCTGCTGATCTCCGCGGGCGCCACCGGGGCCTTCCTGTCCAACAACATCATTTCCTTCTTCGCCTTCCATGAACTGGCGCTGATCCCCACCTTCGTGATGATCGGCCTGTACGGCAGGGGGGACAAGCGCACCACCGCCTGGCGCGCCACCCTGTACCTGGGGCTGGCCTCCATGGTGTTGCTCGCGGCCCTGCTGATGATCGGAACGCAGGCCGGGTTCACCTTCTCCGGCCTCCAGGACTTCATCCAGAGCGGACAGCCCCTGGAAAATGCGGAACTGATCGGCGCCCTGCTGATCGCCGGATTCGGCACCCTGATCTCCCTGTTCCCGTTCCATTCCTGGGCCGCCCCCGCCTATGCCTCCGCCCCCGCTCCGGTGGCGATGATGCACGCGGGCGTTCTGAAAAAATTCGGCCTGTACGGCCTGTTCATGTTCCAGCCCCTGATGGAAGCGGGCTTTCTGCCCTGGACGAACATCCTGCTTGTCCTGCTGGTGTGCAACGTGATCTGGGTGGGCTACGTGACGGTGAACCAGAAGCGGCTGGACCTGCTGCTGGGCAACTCCTCCGTGATGCACATGGGCTACATCTTCCTGGCCTTCGCCGCCCTGATCGTATCCGGTTCCGCGGAAGCCAACCCCTGGGCCGTGAAAGGAGCGGCCCTGCTGATGCTGGCCCACGGCCTTTCCATCGCCCTGCTCTTCATGCTCTGCGGCCAGATTGAAAAGCAGACCGGCACGCTGGAAATCAATTCCCTGGGCGGCCTGGGAACCAGGCTGCCCCGCATGGCCTTCGTCTTCGGCCTGGCGGGCATGGCCTCCATCGGCCTCCCCGGCCTGGCGAACTTCCCGGGCGAGTTCATGGTCTTCTTCTCCGGTTTCGCCGGGTTCGAGAACGGCTTCGGCCCCGTGCAGATCGCCACGATCCTCTGCCTGTGGGGCCTGGTCATCGGCGCCGTGTACATGCTGAGGGCCTACCGCAACATCTTCCAGGGCGACCTGTCCAAGGCCGCCGCCTACGCGACGGAACTGCTGCCCGCCGAACGCGCGGCCAACTACTTCCTGGTCATCACCCTGGTCGTCTTCGGCTTCCTGCCGGACCTGGTTCTCCAATTCTTCTCCTGATCATCCCCTGAATACAATCCAAGCTTAACCTGATCTTCTTTTACCCATGCAAGCGTACATTCCGGAATTCATCCTGGCCGGCCTGGCGATGATCCTGCTCCTGGCTGAAACTTTCTTCAAGAAGGCTCCCAAATTCGTCTTCGGCCTGATCGGGGCGGCGGGCGCCCTGGCGATGCTTCCCTTCTACATGGAAAGCCTCTACGCCAATACCTACATCATCCTGGCCCTGGTCGCCACGGCGATCACCCTGCTCCTTTCCGTGGACTTCCGCGCCGTCATCAACCTGTCTTCCAACGACTCCAAGACGCAGGACGGCACCGGGGAATTCTACATCCTGCCGCTGCTCGCCTGCGTGGGGATCACTTCCCTGTGCAAGGCCGCCAACCTGGTGGAACTCTTCGTTTCCCTGGAAGTGCTCACGCTGAGCTCCTTCATCATGGTGGGCTATTTCCGCCGGAACCTCGGCTCCACGGAAGCGGGCATCAAGTATCTGATCCTGGGAGCCGTCAGCACGGGCTTCCTCGTCTTCGGCCTGGCATGGTACTTCGGCATGACCGGCACCTTTGAATACAACCACGCCATCGTCATGGCCGCCCTTTCCGGACAGACGGCACCGGGCATGTTCTTTGCCCTGGCCCTGCTCCTGCTCGGCACCGCCTTCAAGATCGGCGCCGTTCCCATGCAGTTGTGGATTCCGGACGTGTACCAGGGCGCACCCACCCCGGTGACGGCCTTCCTCTCCGTAGCGTCCAAGGTGGCGGGCTTCGCCCTGCTGAGCATCATCCTGGCGCCCTTCGCCGGCATTCCCGCCGTCCAGTTCGTCATCGCCCTGATGGCCGCGGCCACGTTGCTGGTGGGCAACCTGGGAGCCATTCCCCAAACCAACCTGAAACGCCTGATGGGGTATTCCTCCATCGCTCAGGCCGGCTTCATCCTGCCCCTCTTCATCGGCACGGTGAAGGGGCAGCTGGCACCCAACGCGCCCTTCTATTTGGCGGTGTACCTGGTCATGACCTTCGGGGCCTTCTTCGCACTCGCCATGATCCGAACCCAGCGCGGCAGCGAGGAAATCTCCGCCTTCCGGGGCCTGGGCAAAACCAATCCCCGCCTGGCCCTCGCCATCACGATCATGTTCGCCTCCCTGGCAGGCGTTCCGCTGACGGCCGGCTTCTTCGCCAAAATGATCTCCTTCGTCCACGTCATCAACACGGGCCTGTACCTGAACTGGATGCTGCCCATCATGATCATCTGCGCCGCCGCAGGCTTCTATTATTACTTCAAGGTCATCCGCTCCATGTACTGGGACAAGCCGGAAGAAGGCATGGAACCCGTGCAGGTGCCCGTCATCTCCGGCGTGATGCTGGCGGCCTTCTCCGTCTTCATCGTGATCGGCGGCCTGATGCCCCTGTTCATCAACCCGATCCGTTAAAAACCTTCCTTCCGTTCATCATCCTGTGAAGGCCGCTTCCGCATCCTGCGGAGCGGCCTTTCCTTTCTTCCTCCGGCGGGAACGCCGTAGCCTTTTGAAATGGCTGGAAGGAATGGAGCGGAAACGAATGAAATGTTTGACGGCCTTTCAGCCATAAAATTTTCATTGCCGGAAAAACCCGCGTCTTCTCCATCTTCAGACGGCGCACCATGCCGGAAAAACCCTGAAAAAAACGGAAAGGCGTGAGAGATTGAATAAAACGGAAACGTAATTAGTCCGTACTAACCATGCACCGCGGAGCGCCCGAACGGGCGTGCCCGGAGCAAACCGTCAACACCAATCATTCCCATGCGTCTTTTTTCCGCAACAGCCGTCGTCTGCGCCTCCCTGCTTGCCGCAGTATCATTCGTCCACGCCCAGTCCCCGGAAGTTCTGGCGAAGCGGCAATGCCGCTCCGTGCATATCAGGCAGGACGGCCATCCGGCCCAGGCGGCCGCCCTGTACAACGAGGTGAAGGCCCGCACCTCCGTTCCCGGCACTTATTTCTGCGCCATGAACTTTGACGATGGCTACATCGGCTTCCAGGAACAGTCCAACGGCAGAAAAGTGATTATTTTTTCCATCTGGGACCCGGTTTCCCACGGAGACAACCCCAACAGCGTCCCGGAAGAAGAACGCACCAAGCTGCTGAAGCTGGGAGAAAACGCCAGGGCCGGACGCTTCGGCGGCGAGGGGACGGGCGGCCAGAGCTTTGTGGATTATCCCTGGGAAGTGGGGGAAAACATGCGCTTTCTCGTCTGCATCAAAAAAATGGGGGCGTTCAAGGAAATCAGCGGCTTTTACTTCAATAACAAGACCAACTCCTGGGACCTCATTTCCAAGTGGAAAACCCATTCCTCCAAAAAGGAGCTTTCCTACTCCGTAGGGTTTGTGGAGGATTTCATGCGCAATTTTGAATCCGCCAAGAAAGCGCGCGGCGCGTTCTTCGGTCCCGGCTTTGCGTACAAGGACGGCAAATGGTTCCCCAGCACCGGCGTTACCTTTACGGGCGACCCCACCCCCTCCACCAACGTCATGGCGGAAATCCAGCCGAACGGTTCCGTCCTGCTCCAGACGGGCGGCGAAACGGTGATGACGGATTTCAAGCTGTTTGAAAGCCGCCCCCTGCCTCAGGATGTAAGGCCTGTACCGCCCGGTGAAGACGTCACCCGGCTCGTGCAGGAGCACATCAAATAATTATGTCCCTTACCGGCTGGCTTACGATGATTTTTTCCATCAGCGGTGTTCTGACCGCCGCTGTATGGGCTTATTACAAAGTGCTCTCCACTCCCCGGGAGACGGAACACCTGCTCAGTCCCACCCCGCCCCTGCCGGAAGACCCGGACCAGTAAACCAGTCCATACGGGAGAGCGAGGAACAGGCAGTTTCCAAAAGCTCGGCGTCCATGCGCAGAGTTTCGCAAAAGAGGGCTTCTCACATCCGTGAGGCGTCCTCTTCTTCCAACGGGAGAAGGACAAAGAGAGAAGGACAAAGAGAGAAGGAGAAAAAAGAGGCCGTTTTACCCATCCGAAGGAGGGAGGATGAAGCCCAGGCGGTCAATGCCGTATCTGGCGCATTCCTGCCACAGGGATTTTTCCAGGGCCTCCGCGGTATGGCGGCGCTCTTCCTCCGACATGTTCTCAAAGTATTCCGGTCCCAGGTGTTCGCTGATGGCCTTGTCCGCCATGCGCGTCACCAGGTCCGCCCAGAAGACGTTGTCCCGGTATTCGTCCAGACAGTCCTGGTAAAAGGCGTTTTCCTCATATTCCCGGGTAAAGGCGTAGGCTCCCAGATCCTCCGCATAGGCAATGCGCCCTTTCAGTCTGGGGGTTTCCGACAGGTCCTTCATCAGGCGGGAGATGAGCTTTCCCCACGCCACCAGGCCTCCCTCCGCTCCGTCCTGCTGGTTGGCGGCAGCTACGGCAGCGGCGGTTGAAAGCATTTCCGCCAGATGCCGCGCCTCTTCGTCGGATAATTTCAGAGTAACCGGCATGGGATCAAATCAGTCCGAGTTTCATTTTCCCTTCCTCGCTCACCATTTCCTGGTTCCACGGAGGGTCCCAGACCATGTCCACATCCGCGGCTTCCACGCCTTCCAGGGCTTCAATGCGGTCCTTGGCCTCCATCACCAGGTGGGGCCCCATGCCGCAGCCGGGGGCGGTAAGGGTCATCTTCACGGCCACGTGATGCAGGCCGTTTTCCAGTTCCGTCACGGTTACGTCGTAAATCAGGCCCAGGTCCACGATGTCCACGGGAATTTCCGGATCGTAAATGCATTTGAGCGTGTCCCAGACGCGTTCCTCAAGTGTGGCGTTCTCGTCCAGTCCGGCCGTTTCCTGGGAATTTTCCACGGGTTCGGCGCCCAGCGCGTCCGCGTCTTCCCTGGAAATGCGGGCCAGGCCGTAGTCCGTAGCCACGGTATAGGTGCCGCCCAGAATCTGGGTGATGTACACGCGCTCCCCTTCCGGCAGGGTAAGCACATCCCCGCTGGGGATCTGCACCGCCGTCACTTCTCTTTTGAGTTCTACTACCTGGTTCAGCATAAATCCTTGCGTTTAAAAGGCCGTCCGGCTGCGGACATGCGCAGCGCTCTGCGGAAGACGGCCGCTGCCGCCCGGTTCCGTCCGCGCACGGAAAACATACGGCGTATTTGCACTACCGTCTAGGTCAAATACTGTTCTGCCCCTGCCCGGAACATTCTTCATGACAGGAAAGCGCATGCCGCAATGTTTTGGAAAAGCCGCCGGAAGCGGAAAGCTTCGTACTTGCCTACCCGTATGAAAAGGTGTAAAAGGTCCGGGCTGTCCAGACTGCCGTCAGTCCGGGACCGGTGACACACGCATATTCAACATCATATTCCATGTTAGATTTTTTACGCAAACATACAATCGTCATCATGGCGGCCATGGCCCTGGTGTTCGTGGGCCTCATGTTCATCGGCGGGGACGTAAGCGGCGGTTCCCTGTCCGGCATGTTCAAGCAGACTTTCGTGACCGTGGACGGAAAGTCCTACGGAGAAAAGGATTACGTGAATATGGGTCAAACGGGCCGCAACCTGGCCTATTCCTTCTCCTCCAGCTTCGCGCCCCTGCTTCAGAACCACTTTGCCACGGAACAGGATTTGCGGAATATCTGCTACCTGATGAAGACCAATAATCCCAATGCCGCCTTCCTGGCCTACCGCGGCATCATCCGCCGGGAGGCGGAACGCCTAGGCCTCACTCCCAGCAATGCGGAGATTGACGAAGCCATCTGCAACATTCCGGAATTCCTGGATGACAAGGGCGTGTTCGATCCCAAGAAGTACGACGATTTCATTTCCATGCGCGGCAACCAGGGCAAGAAGCTCCAGGAAGAAATCCTGCGCGGCCTGATGGGAGACACCATGAGCCTGGTGCGCATTGAGGATGTCATCGCCGGCGGCGCTGCCGTGGAATCCAATTTTGCCCAGGCCGTGGCGGAATCTGAAAACCAGCAGATCACGATCAACACCGCCTTCCTGGAAAAGAGCGCCTTCCGCCCCAAGACGGATCCCGGTGAAGAGGAAATCAAGACGTTCTGGGACAAGCACAAGGAGAATTACAAGAATGAGGAAGCCCGCTTCTTCACCGTATATACCTTCACTCCGGAAGGAGATGCCAAGGCTCCCAAGCCCGGCGACATTTCCAACGCCACCATGGAAACCATGAACCTGGTGGAAAACGACATCTGGGAACCCCTGAACGCCACCAACGGAAGAAACATGGACCAGACCATCGGCGAAGCCCTGGCCAAGACTCCCAACGTGTGCAAGATGGAGAAGAAAACCTACGCGGCCGTTACCCGCAAGAACGCGCCGGAAGAAATCAACCAGCCCATCAACCAGTCCGCTTCCGACGGACGCAGCGCCACCCTGCTGGACGTGGTCTTTTCCCTGACCGGCGCACCGGCCCTGAACGCCGATGCAGACGCCAAGGCCATTGAAGAAGCGCGCGCCAAGTCCGGAGCCGAACAGATCAGCACCATGCAGGTTCTGGAAGACGGCCAGGTGGTTCTGGTGAAGCTGGAAGGCATCACTCCCGTGAAAGCCCTGCCCTACGACATGGCGCGCAACAGCGCGCGGGCGGACCTGCTGGACACCATGACCGAGGAATCCCTGAACAAGGCGGCCTCCGAACTCAGGACGGAACTGGACAAGGCCCCGGACGCCATTGAACAATTCAATGCCATTGCCTCCAAGGCAGGGGCGAAAACCGCCGCTTACGGCCCCTTCATCAATCCGAACATCCTTCTCAACAGCATTTACAGCCAGAACGCGAAGAGTCCGGAAGAATTCCAGGCCATCATGGACCAGGCCATGAGCTCCCGTCTGGCTCCTCCCAAGGAGCTTCCCGTTCCCCTGGAAGTTTTCGGAGCCAGCGCTCTCATCAATCCCGGGAAAATGGCCCAGCCCATCGATACGGGGGACGGAATCCTGCTGGTCCAGCTGGTCAAGCGCGAACTGGAAGATACGCCCGAATTCCAGATCAAGGCCACGCAGCAGTATGCACCCGTTCTTTCCGCCCAGACCAGGGCCATGCTGATGATGGACTGGCTGAAAGCCTGCATCGCCAAGTACAAGGTGGAAATAGCCCCCATCGCCAACCAGCAGCGCTAACCCTCCCCGGTCATGACTGCCGCCGTTTCGCATCCAGCCCTGGTCTGCACGCGGCGCATTGCATCCCGGCACCGTTTTCATGATGGCCCTCTTCCAGGGGCCATCATTTTTATTGCCCTTTCCGGCACTTTCTGACAACCGTCCTCCACCCCATGAACGCCCTTCCCTCCCAGTCCAGGTTCATCATCGGCACGGAAGCCTGCGAACGCTTCAGCTTCTACGGCATGAAATCCATCCTGATGCTGTACATGACCGGCCACCTGCTGATGAGCGAGAACTGGGCCACCTCCACGCTGCACATCTTCGTGGGCATGGTGTACCTGCTGCCGGTGGCGGGAGCATGGCTGGCGGACAAGGTATGGGGACGGTACAAGACCATCCTGTACATTTCCCTGCTTTACTGCGTGGGACACGGGGTGCTGGCCACCGCGGACCTGTTCCACACCATTGAGGCGCGCCGCTACATCCTGATGGCGGGCCTCTTGATCATCGCCCTGGGGGCCGGCGGCATCAAGCCGTGCGTTTCCGCCTTCATGGGGGACCAGATTCCGGACAAGTCCCCGCGGCTGATGACCAAGGCGTTCAACGCCTTTTACTGGGCCATCAACCTCGGTTCCTTCTTCTCCTTCCTGGTGATCCCGGCCATGGAACAGCATTACGGCTACAGCTGGGCCTTTGCCGTGCCAGGCATCTTCATGGGGATCGCCACCTTCGTTTTCTGGCTGGGACGCCGCAAATACAACAAAATACCGCCCTCACGGAGTGCAAGCCGCGGCGGCTTCTGGCAGGTGCTCTTTACCGTCCTTTTCCGCGGGGGCTGGAACAAGGCAACCCTGGTTTGCGGGGAAAACGCCGTTACGGACACGCGGCACATCCTGAAAATCCTTTCCATCTTCGCGTTCGTCATCCCGTTCTGGTCCATTTTTGACCAGACGGCTTCCTCCTGGGTGGCCCAGGGCAACAACATGATTCCCATCTCCATTCCCCTGCCGGGTTCCGGAACATGGTCCATCGGCCCGGAGGAGATACAGGCGGCCAATCCCGTTTTCGTGATGATTTTCATCCCGCTCATCACCGTTTTCGTTTATCCGAACGTGGTGAGGCTCGCCAAACCGCTTGTCCGGCTCGGCACGGGCATCGCCCTGAGTTCCGTCACTTTCCTGATCGTGGCGTGGCTTCAGCACAGGCTGGAGTCGGGAGCCGTCATGTCTATTGCCTGGCAGCTCATTCCCTACTGCGTGCTGACGATTTCCGAGATTCTGGTCAGCACCACCGGCCTTGAATTCGCCTATACGCAGGCTCCCCTCCATTTAAAAAGCGTCATCACCAGCTTCTGGAACCTCACCATCTTTGCCGGGAACATGCTGGTGGCGGCCATCACGTTCTTCCTTTCCAACGGCCAGGCTTCCAACGCCATTTCCACAGACCGCTTCCTGCTGTACTCCGCCCTCGCCGGGATCGTAGCCGTGGCCTACTTCTTCCGGGCGCGCCGGTACGGGGCAACAGACCCGGCATAAACCCTATCCGGGTTCCTCCAATACAAAGCATTGCGGGCTTCTTCTCCGCCAAGCCGGGCCTTGCCCTCGCCGCGGCAGGGCTCCCAATTGCCTGCGGCACCCGTCAACCGTGCGTTGCGGATTCCGGCAACATCCGGGAACCGTGGAACCGTTGCCGAGGCACAGGGAAGCCGCCTTGTCTCATTCCTTCGCCCGGTTTCTTACGGCAGAGAATGAGGCAAAAAGGGTACAGGCCGGTAAAAACAGGTCGAAAGAATCCGTCCGTCCCCGAAGCACCGGGAAAGGACAGGAAGAGGAAAAAACAAGGCTCAACGGAAGGAAGCCATTCCGTCAACGGCCGGCCGCCGCGGTTGCGGCGTCAGGATATTCTGCAATCGTTGAGCAGTTCGTCCATGTAGAAGGTCATTTCCGCCAGGGCTTCCCGGTATTCCGTCTGCGGCAGGAGCCACAGGATTTCACGGGCGGCCTCGTTTTTCTCCAAGGCCACCTGGATCGCCTTGTCCAGGGATTCCGCAAAGACGGGGTTGTCATGGAATTCGGAATAATCCACCGCTTCCCGGTTTTCAATAGCGTCGCGCAGGGTAGCTTCCACATTCCTGTCGCCGCATTCCAGCAGATTGAAGATGGGGAGGGTCAGCTTGCCCTTTCCGGCGTCCGTATGAAGGGTCTTGCCGGCATCGTCCTCATCACCCACCATGTCCAGGCAGTCGTCGTAGATCTGATACGCCACGCCCAGCAGATCGCCCAGCTGGTACAGGGATTCCTCCACTTCCGGGGAAACACCGGATATCCAGCCCGCGCCGCCCGTGGCGGCGGAGAACAGGGAGGCGGTCTTCTTGCGGATGATTTCAAAGTATTCCTCGCGCGTCATGCTCAGGTCGTACAGCCGGCTGGACTGCGCCACTTCCCCCTGGCAGACGTTCCTGACGGTCTGCGCAAGCTTGCGGCAGAATTCCGTGCTGCCGAATTCGGTGCCCAGCACCATGGCGTGGGAGAAGAGAACGTCCCCCAGCAGCACGGCCAGGCTGTTGCCCCACAGGGCGTTGGCCGTGGCTTCGTCCCGGCGCTTGTCGGCCTCGTCAATCACGTCGTCATGCACCAGGGAGGCCAGATGCACCATTTCCAGCAGCGCGCCCAGGCGGATGTGCTCCGGCTTGATTCCTCCCGTGGCCCCGCCCACCAGCAGCGTCAGCGCGGGCCGCAGCATCTTGCCCTTTGACTGGCAGACGGTTTCCATGTAGTCGGTGACTTCGGGATCAAAACATGCTGCCTGGGCTTCCACAAATTCAGAGACCTGCTTCAACTCCGGCTTGATCAACTGGAGATAATGCTTCTGGGATCGTAATTTCGAAAAGAACGGAATGGACATGATATGGGAACGAGGGACGCGCTGTCAGCGCTGGGGAATTGTTGCATATTTAGAGTTCTCTAGCAACGTATTTCACGGAATATCCGTGCATGAACAGACAGGATTTTTCCGAAACGCCGTCACGGAAACCCTGAAAACCGATGAACGATAAGGCTCATTTTGACCTTGAGCGCGGGCATTTTCCTTTTACACTACCTTGTCATGAGAGTCTTGGTCTATGATTGCAGCGCAGGCATCAGCGGAGACATGAATCTGGCCGCCCTGATCGACCTGGGCGCGGACCGGGATATTCTGGAACGGGAATTGTCCAAATTGAACGTTCACGGGGAGTGGAAGCTGGAATGCCGCCGCGCCGCGCAGGCCGGCATCCACGGCACGCGGGTTGACGTGCTGGCCCATGAACACGGCCATTCCGGCCACAGTCACGAACACCACCACCGGACGATGGCGGATATCAGGCGCATCATCACGGAAAGCGAGCTTCCGGATGCTGTACAGAAGACGGCTCTCTCCATTTTTTCCCTGCTGGCGGAAGCGGAGGCCCATGTGCACGGCACTACGCCGGACCAGGTGCATTTCCACGAAGTGGGCGCCGTCGATTCCATCATCGACATCGTGGGCGCGGCCATCTGCCTGGACCTGCTCCGTGCGGATGCCGTTTTTACGGGCCCCGTGGAGCTGGGCGGCGGCCGCGTCACCTGCCAGCACGGCGTGATGCCCGTTCCGGCACCCGCCACCGCGCTGCTCGCGCGCCATTTCCAGTCCACCCTGAACGGCACGCCGCATGAGGCGACCACGCCCACCGGGGCCGCCTACATCGCCGCCGTGGCACAGCCCGCGCCTTCCCCGCTTTCCGGCCGCATCACCGCCTCCGGCTACGGCATCGGCCACAGGCAAGGCCTGCCTCTCCCGAACATCCTCCGGGTGATGCTGGTGGAGACGGAGGAACAGGATACGGCCACGGAACGCCTGACGGAACTGTGCGCCAACATAGACGACATGACGCCGGAACAGACCGCCTACCTGGCGGAAAAGCTGATGGAGGCGGGCGCCCTGGACGCATGGCAGGAGTCCATCTGCATGAAGAAGGGACGCCTGGCATTCAAGATCTGCGCGCTGTGCCTGCCGGAACATGCGGACCGGGTCAGAACCGCCTTTTTCCGGAACAGCAGCACACCGGGCATCCGCCAATATGACGCCTGCCGCCACATCCTGCGCCGGGAATGCTCCGCCGTGCAGACCCGCCACGGCACGGTAGGCGTAAAGACCTCCTTCATGAACGGACGGCCCCACCACCGGAAGGCGGAGTTCGAGGATTGCAAGGCCCTGGCGGAAGCGACCGGGCTGCCGCTGGAAGAATGCCAGATGATGGGGCTTTTCCCCCACGACGACCGTGACAACCATGACGAGTCCCGCCAAGATTCCCTTTGAACGGCTGCGCTCCGTCCTGCTCCCCATGGAGCACGTCGCCGTCGCCCTGTCCGGAGGACTGGACAGCAGCGTGCTGCTGGCTGCCGCAGCCGATATTCTGGGCGCGGACTGCTGCCTGGCTCTGACGGCGGAAACACCCTACGTCATGCGGGAGGAACTCCGGGACAGCGCCGCCCTGTGCCGCCGCCTGGGCGTCAGGCAGGAAAAACTGGCCTTCCCCATTCTTCCGGAGATTGCGGAAAATCCCCCCCTGCGCTGCTACCTGTGCAAGCGCGCCCTGTTTTCCGCCCTGGCCGGGCGGGCCGCGGAGCTTGGTTTTCCCCGGATGGCGGACGGGTCCAACACGGACGACCTGGGCGACTACCGGCCGGGACGCAAGGCCCTTGAAGAACTCGGCATTATCAGCCCCTTTCTGGAAGCGGGAATGGGCAAGGCGGACATACGCCTTCTGGCCCGCTCCCTGAACCTGCCGGAAGACATCAGTGAAAAACCGGCCTATGCGTGCCTGATGACGCGCCTGGAACACGGCCGCCCCGTTACGGAAAGCCTGCTGCGGCGCGTGGACGAGGCGGAAACCTTCCTGCGCTCCCTGGGGCTGAAGGGCTGCCGCGTCCGGGTGCATGGAGAAGACCTGGCCCGCATTGAGCTTCCCGGCCCGGAACTCGGCCTGTTCCGCCAGGGCGGCCTGTCGGAAGCCGTCGTGAACCGTCTCCGCGCCCTGGGCTTCCGTCACATCACCCTGGACCTGGAAGGGTATTCCCGGGGAAGCATGAACAAACCGTCATGAACAACATCACCGCCATCCTGCGCCAGCTTGAGGAAGGCCGCCTTTCCACGGAAGAGGCGGCGGAAAAGATCAGGGCCGCGGCGTCCCCCGCACTTTCCCATACGGACATCGACTACGACCGCCTGGAACGCACGGGATGCCCGGAGGTAATCTACGGAGCGGGCAAGACGCCCGTCCAGATTGAAGAAATAGCCCGCAACCTGCTGGACGCCGGGCAGAACGTGCTGGCTACCCGCCTGAATGAAGACGCCTTGCTCCATCTTTCCGGGGCCTTTCCGGAAGCGGACATGCATCCGGAGGCGCGCCTCATGCGCATCATCGCCTCCCCCGCTCCGCAGGCGGCGGGCTTCGTCGGCATCGTCAGTGCGGGCACGTCCGACCAGGCGGTGGCGGAAGAAGCCGCATTGACGGCGGAATTCCTGGGAAGCCGGGTGCGCCGCTACCGGGACTGCGGCGTGGCGGGGCTGCACCGCCTGGTGTCCCATCTGGATTCCATCCGGGAGGCCACCGTCCTGGTGGCCGTGGCGGGCATGGAGGGAGCGCTCCCCAGCGTGCTGGCGGGCCTGGTGAAGGCTCCCGTGATCGCGGTGCCCACCAGCGTGGGGTACGGGGCCAACTTCCGCGGCGTGACCACGCTGCTGGCCATGATGAATTCCTGCGCCAACGGCGTTTCCGTGGTCAATATAGACAACGGCTTCGGCGCCGGATTCAACGCCCACCTCATCAACAGCCTCGCTTCCAGCGCGCGGTGACCGGAGAGGCCGCCGCGCGTTCCATGACGGAACCGCCGGTATCTGTCATGGACAGGCATGCCCGATGGGCGTTAAATGGACGCACAGCATCCCCGCCACCAGATCATGACCTTATCCCCCCTTTTCCACGGCCTGGCCTGTTCCCTGCTTGCGCTGACGGCCCAGGCCCTGGCCTGGCAGCCTTCCGGAGAAACCGTGCCTCCCGCCCCGCAGGAGTTCCGCGCCGCATGGATTTCCACCGTCCACAACATCGACTGGCCCTCCCGTTCCGGCCTTTCCGGCGCCGCCCAGCGCTCGGAACTGCTGAATATCCTGAACACCTGCGCCCAGTTGAAGCTGAACGCCATGTTCCTCCAGGTGCGTCCGAACGCGGACGCCCTGTACCGTTCCTCCCTGGAGCCCTGGAGCCAGTGGCTTTCCGGCCCCGGCGTCAACCCGGGCTACGACCCCCTGGCCTTCGCCATTCAGGAGGCCCACCGCCGCGGCATTGAACTGCACGCGTGGTTCAACCCCTTCCGCGCCAAGGCGAACGTGAACCACGCCGTGGGCCGCAACCACATTTCCCTGACGCGGCCGGACCTGATGAAGCGCAGCGGCTCCGTGCTGCTGATGAACCCCAGCGCCTCCGCCTCCCGCGACCACGCCATGAAAGTCATCCTGGACGTCGTGCGCCGCTACGACATCGACGGAGTGCATCTGGACGACTACTTCTACCCCTACCCCGCGCCGGGCAGAAGCTGGACCCCCGGCAGCTTCGGGGACGGCAAGTCGCCCTCCCAGCGGCGGGCCTACATTGACGACTTCGTGCATGACATGTACAAGTCCGTCAAATCCTCCAAGCCGTGGGTGCGCGTGGGCATCAGCCCGTTCGGCATCTGGCGCCCGGGCGTGCCTGCAGGAATCGAGGCCGGAGTGGATGCCTACGAGCACCTGGCCTGCGACGCCCGCAAATGGCTTTCCAAAGGATGGGTGGATTACCTGGCCCCGCAGCTTTACTGGCGGTGCAGCCCGGCCAAGCAGAGTTTCCCGGCCCTGATGCAGTGGTGGGCCGCCCAGAACACGGGCCGCCCGGTCTGGCCCGGCATCGCCACGGCGCGCATCATGAGCAGCGAGGACCCGGGCCGCCCCGCCTCGGAAATCGCCGCGCAGGTCAACTACTCCCGCTCCCTGGCCCGCAACGCGCCGGGGCAGTGCTTCTGGAGCGTCAAGTCCATCATGAGGAACGCCGGGGGCATCCAGCGCTACCTGAACAAGCTGTACCCCTCCATGGCCGTTCCCCCGGCCATGCCGTGGTGCGGCGCCGGAACGCCCGGACAGCCGCAGAATTTCACGGTGGCGGACAACGGCTCCACGGTGACCCTTTCCTGGCAGCCTTCCGGCAATCCCGTGCGGAAATGGGCCGTTCAGGCGCGCTACGGCAGCCAGTGGGCCACCCGCATCCTGCTGCCCGGCGGCCAGACCCGCGTGACGCTGCCCAAATCCTTTCTGGGAGATGCCGGTTCCATCGCGGTACGGGGCGTAAGCGCGTACGGAGCGCAGGGGCCCGCGGCCGCCGTCAGGAGATAGCCGCCGCGGCTTTTCCGCCAGTCTTACGTAGAAAACGGGAAAAACAATTTCAAAGAAGTTTTTTGAACGCTTCCAAATCCACCTATGTCCAAACTTCCATGAATTCCCATGGTGCGGACATGAAAAGAAGGCGCTTTCTCGCGCTTTCCTCACTGGCGGCATTGGGAACGATCAGCCAGGCCCGGGCAACAGGGCCATTCATACAACAACAGCACAAGATGACTAAGAAGCAAAATCCCTCCACGGTCGGTTATGCCGACGGCAAGTACGTATTACCCCCCCTTCCGTACGCCTACGATGCCCTTGAACCCCTGATGGATGAGAAGACGGTGCGCATTCATCACGACAAGCACCACGCGGCCTATGTCGCCGGCGCGAACACCGCCGCAGAAAAGCTCCGGGAAATTGCAGACGGCAAGCTGGACGCCTCCGCCACCACCAACTGGGTGCGCTCCCTTTCCTTCAACGTTTCCGGCCACGTCCTCCATACCATTTTCTGGACCAACATGACCCCCGATCCCAAGAAGGAGCCCCAGGGTCCCCTGATGGACGCCATCAAGGAAAAATTCGGCTCCCTGGACGGCATGATGAAGGAATTCAAAGCCGCGGCACTGGGCGTGGAAGGCTCCGGCTGGGGCATTCTGGGCGTGGACCCCATGAGCAAGACGCTGGTGATCTGCGGGGCGGAAAAGCACCAGAACGTGGAAATTCCCGGCCTGGTGCCCATCCTGGTCTGCGACGTGTGGGAACACGCCTATTACCTGAAGCACCAGAACGCCAGGGCCAACTATATTGAAGACTTCTGCCGCCTCATCAACTGGGACGACGTGGAAGGACGCTACAAGGACGCCATGGCCTCCTGACCCGGCGCATACATCCCGATCTTTTTTTCAACGGTACGGACGTTTAACGGTCCGTGCCGTTTTTTTATATGCTGTTTCCCGGCTCTTGCATCTTGAAAAGGGATGAGGCATACTGCCGCGAGCTGATTATCTAACACCACCCACGTTGCATGAAAAAAGTTTTCGTCTCAGGTTGCTATGATATCGTCCATGCCGGACACATCCAGTTTTTTGAAGAAGCCCGCGCCCTGGGGGACTATCTGATCGTTTCCTTTGCCTCGGAACCCGTGCTCTGGCACCACAAGCAGCGCAAGCCCTCCATTCCGGACGAACACAAGAAGGTTCTTCTGGAAAGCCTGCGGATGGTGGACAAGGTCATCCTGGGCACGGGCATGAAGAAGGGGCTGGACTTCGAGGAGGAATTCCTGGCGGAAAAACCGGATATCCTGGCCGTGACGGAAGACGACCTGTACGGCCCCATCAAGAAGGAGCTGTGCTCGCGCGTAGGAGCTCAATACGTGGTCCTTCCCAAGACACCGCCCAAATTCGCCCCCGTTTCCACCACCATGCTGGTCAACCGGATCAAGGCTCCGTCCTCCGTGCCGCTCCGCGTGGACTTTGCCGGAGGATGGCTGGACGTTCCCCGTTACGCCAGAAAAGACGCCTATGTGGTCAACTGCGCCATCACCCCGATGGTTTCCCTCTGCGAGTGGCCTTATGAAAAGCGTTCCGGGCTGGGCGGCAGCGGCGCGTGGGCCATGCTGGAAGGACGAGACCCCGTGGCTTCCGAGCTGGCGCTGGGCGTCGGCTGGCAGGACCCCGCCGTGATTGCGGAAACGGGCCTGTGCGTATGGCGCTCCGGCAGTTCCCCCGTGCTGGACATGAAGGGCACCGGAGACTTTCTGGAGGGAAGGATGGCCATTCTTTACACGGGTTCCGAACACGACACCCCGAAAATGGCGGACGAACGCCGGGATTACGTGCGCATTGCCCAGTCCTCCCTAATCGCCCGCACGGGCGCCCTGGAACACAACATCCACACCCTGGCCGCAGGCGTGGCCCTGTATTACAGCGTCCAGCTTGACGAAGGCATGATCCCCCTTCCGGACATTCCCAACGCCCTGGCGAAGAAATACCTGGGCGGCGGCTACGGCGGCTATGCCCTGTACCTGTTCTCCTGCCGGGACGACCGTGACCAGGCCGTGAAGGACCATCCGGACATGAAGCGCGTGGAACCGTATTGCCGCCAACTGTTCAAGTAATCTTTTGCCATGTCCCTGATGCGGAACAGCCTGGTCGCCTCCGGCGCCATCTTCGCATGCCGCCTGACCGGCATGGCCAGGGAAATCGTGTACACCTCCCTGTTCGGCGCCACGGGCGCGCTGGACGCCTTTTATACGGCCTTCCGCATTCCCAACCTGCTCCGGGACCTGTTCGCGGAAGGAGCCCTTTCCCAGTCCTACACCAGCGTGGCCTCCAAAACCCGGGAGGCGGAGGGGGACGCCGCCGCCTGGGAGCTGACCAACAAGGTGGCCACCCAGCTTTCCACGCTGATGGTCGCCATCGTCACGCTGGGCATCCTGTTTGCCGGCCCCATCATGGAAGCCCTTTACAGCGGGGACCATTCCGTGACGGACCAATTGTTCGCCACGGACCTGAGCCGCCTCATGTGGCCCTTCATCGGCTTCGCTTCCCTGTCCGCCCTGGTGATGGGCGCGCTGAACATGGTGGGCGTCTTCGGACTGCCCATGCTGGCCTCCGCCGCCTTCAACGTCACGTCCATCCTGCTGGGCCTGCTGATCGGCTGGTTCATTGACCCCTCCTTCGGTCCCAAAGCCCTGTACGGCTTTGCCTGCGGGGTGACGCTCGGGGGCATGGCCCAGATTGCCGTGCAGCTTCCCAAACTCCGCAGAACGGGTTTCCGCTGGAAGCCCAACTTCCAGTGGAACGACCCTAAAATCAAAAAAATCTGGGGTCTGATGCTGCCCTCCGTGCTGGCCTCCGGCGTCACGCAGTTCACCATTTTCATCAATACGGGCTTTGCGCTGAACCTGCAAAAAGGGTCCGTCACCGCGCTGACGACGGCATTCCGGCTCTGGCAGCTCCCCGTCGGCCTCTTCGGCGTGGCTACCGGAATGGTCGTGCTCCCGGCCGTCTCCCGCATGATGGTGGGGGATGGGAGGAAGGAAGTGGCGGCCCACATCGCCAAGGGACTGCGGCTGGTGGCGTTCTTCGCCGTTCCGGCCTTCCTGATCCTGTACATCCTGGGGACGGAATTCGTCTCCTCCGTGTACCAGTGGGGGCGCTTCAACCAGGATGCCGTGCGCTACACGGGAGAGGTGCTGGGTGCCTACTCCCTCGGCCTGCTGGGCTACGCCGGTACCAAGGTGGTGCAGCCCGTCTTCCTGGCCCTGGAAAAGCGCTGGGTCCCCCTCATCGCAGCCGCCGTGGCGCTGGCCATCAGCATCGGCCTCAACTACTACTTCGTGTACGTGCTGCATAAAAATGCGGCGTGGCTGGCATTCACCACCTCCGTGGTCACCACCTTCAACTTCCTTTTCTACTTCCTTTACCTGCGCCGCCAGCTCGGCGGCATGGACGGGAAGACGCTGGTTTCCGGCCTCGTGAAAATCCTGGCGGCGGCGGCCCTTCTGGGGGCGGTCTGCTGGGCCGGAAAAACGTGGTTTCTCCAGGGCTTCCTGGACTGGTCCTTCCCGGCAAGGGTGCTGGGCATTTCCCTGGTCTGCGGGTGCGCCGGCATCATTTACCTGCTGGCCGCCTTCCTGCTGAAAACGCCGGAACTTGATGCGGCACGGGCCAAACTCATGAAACGCTGACCCCGGCATTTCCCATCCGGAAAAGGCCGTACGCCCCGGCGGAGGAAAAAGAACGGCCCTTGCAAGCATTCTCCTTGCCAGAGCTGCGCTCAGTGAGTAAAGTTCTCCCGCTTAAGCGGAAAATAGCCTGTTTTCCGCGCCGGCATTCAAAAATCTACGATCTCACCACAATGGACATGATTTCCCCCAGCATTGCTGCATTAACCCCTTCCCTGACTCTCAAGGTGACCAACCGTGCCAAGGCCATGAAGGCCGCCGGTGAAGAAGTTTACGGTCTGGCGGGCGGTGAACCGGAAATGGACACCCCCGACAACATCAAGCAGGCAGCCATCACCGCCCTGAACAATGGCGCCACCAAGTACACCCCTTCCGCCGGCCTTCCCGCACTGCGCCAGGCCATCGCCGACAAGCTCAAGAGAGAAAACAACCTGGAATACGATCCTTCCCAGATCACGGTGGGAGCGGGCGCCAAGCACGCCTGCTTCAACGCCATCATGGCCACCGTCTCCGAAGGGGACGAAGTCATCATCCCGGCTCCCTACTGGGTCAGTTATCCGGAAATGGTCCGCATGTGCGGCGGTGTCCCCGTCATCGTGGAAACCACTCCGGAAAACGGCTGGAAGCTGACGGCTGAACAGTTTGAGGAAGCCATGACCCCCCGCACCAAGATGGTCATTCTCACCACGCCGAACAACCCGACCGGAGCCGTTTATTCCGAAGAGGAACTGCGCGCCCTGGGCGAAGTGGCCGTGAGCGAGGACATCCTCATCCTGGCGGACGAAATTTACGAACACCTCGTGTACGGGGACGTCAAGCACGTCAGCATCGCCTCCCTCAGCCCGGAACTGTACGACCTGACCATCACCATCAACGGCTTCTCCAAGGGCTACGCCATGACCGGCTGGCGCCTGGGCTACTCCGCCGCCCCGGCGCCCATCGCCAAGGCCATCCAGATGATTCAGGACCACACTACGTCCAACGTCTGCACCTTCGCCCAGTACGGCGGCATTGAGGCCCTTACCGGAGACCAGAGCTTCATCAGCGACATGCGCGACGAATACGACATGCGCCGCCAGTACGTCTATTCCCGCCTCAGCGCCATCCCGAACGTCAGCGTCGTGGAACCCCAGGGCGCCTTCTACTTCTTTGTGGACACCAGCAAGCTGGGCCTCACCTCCCTGAACCTGTGCGACAAGCTCCTGGAACGCTACAAGGTGGCCGCCGTTCCCGGCATCGCCTTCGGCAATGACAAGGGCATCCGCATCAGTTACTGCACCACACTGGACATTCTGAAGGAAGCGCTGGACCGCTTTGAAGAATTCTGCAAGGCGCACTAAGCGCTGACCCAGCTATTTACCACTTTTCAAGGACCGCCTCCTTCATGGGGCGGTCCTTTTTGTTGCAAACGGGAAATACGATTCCGCCGCTCTGCAATTAAATACACAGTACCAACATATTTTTGGCTTCATTGACATTGGAATGCATGACAGGCTATCATAAGTACCGTTCCCGTTATTCGCCTTTCTGCCTTTGAACGCCAGCTTTATCAATATTTCCTTCATGGGACGGGCGGAAGAGCCGGAAGGATTCACCCCCATGCATATCCCGGGTAAACTGCTGATAAGGTCCCATGCCCCGCATGCCAACTCTGCCACTTCTCCATAACCCTTTTTACAACGCCATGAACCATTCCTGCCTCTGCTTCCTGCCATACCTTCCTTTCCTGCTATCTTCTCCCTGTTCAGCCTCTCCGCCCCAGAAACGGTTCCCCCTCCCCTCCGTCATCAGCAATCCGGACAAGCGGAATCCGGAACTCCTCCGGCTTCAGAAGCTGCTGGACAGCGGCCAGCTTATCCTGTTTTACCGGGGGGCCGACAAGATGCGGAAAGAAGCTAAACGCTACAGGAAGAAGGACGTGACGCCCCAGGAACTGACGGACGGACTCTTTCTGTGTTACATGATTGCCAAGGCACCGTTCCTTGACCTCAGCGACTACAACAATGTCGAATGGGTTTCCGAGCATACTGATCTGGATCACACCGTAAAAGAATTCATGTCCAACAGCATCCCGTTCATCGCCCTGACGGACAAAAACAGCAAACTCCCGAACAAGGAAGAAGCCCTGCGGCTTTATTTAAGCGCCGCCGCGCTGGTGATCAAACAATTCCACAGCCAGGTGGACTACGCTTTTAAAGCTACGGAGATTTGCGCCGACATGCTCATTGATTACGCCTCCGACATGTCCGGCGAGCAGGAAACCAGGCTGTTCAACACCACAAGCGCTCGCGGAGCGAGAAGCAACAACGCCCAGTACATCATCAAAAGCAAGGAACGCGGATTCATCAGGGAATTGATGACCTGCTTCCCGACCAAGGCACGGGAAGTCAGAAAATACCTCAACCTGGCCGGGTATGAAGACAAGGAAATTCCGGCCTTGCTGAACAGAACCGTTGGAAGGGTTCCGGAAGCTGGCTACTTGTACAAGGGTTTGCCTGAACGAAGGGAATAAAAAAGGCGGCATCCTCCGGGTTGACATAAAAAAGCGCGTGATGCCTCGCAACCGGGTTGTCCTGTCTTGAAAGTCATGGTTGAATGAATCTTATATGAATACTCCCGTTCTCAATGACAATCTGCGTTCCGCTACGGAAGCCCTTTGCAACCTTCTTGCCAAGGAAGACCAGGTTGTGTCCTCCAAGGCCAAAATCGGCCTGTTTTTCCAGAATCCGGAAGCCACCAAGCTTTTTGAAGAAGTGAACGCCTATGGCGAAGAACTGCGCAACAAGCACCTGGCCGGCATGCCGCCGACGGAAGAGGAAATCGCCAAATTCGACACCCTGCGTGAAAACGTGGTCAAGAACGACGCCGCACGCGGCTTCCTGGAAGCTCGCCAGACCATTGACGAAATCCTGAACACCATCAATCACTATCTGGGCATGTCCATCGACCTCGGCCGCGCCCCCACTCCTGAAGAAATCGAGGAAGCCCGCCAGCGTGCCATGAGCGCCCAGTCCTCCTGCTCCTGCGGAGGCGACTGCAACAAGGAAAGCTGCGACTGCGACGGCAATTGCGACCACGATCACGACCACAAGGACGGCGGCTGCGGTTGCGGCAATCACTGATCATTTTTTTCAGACAATCATTTTCACCAATTTTCACCATTGGGCAAGGCTTGCCCGGTGGTGATTTTTTATGCCCCCGGCAGAAGAGGGAGGAAAAAGACGAATCAAAGGCCTTTTTCCATGTGATGAGGTTATTTGTCCGCCCCTTTCCCCTTCATGTTGCTTTTGAGATATTGGCCCAGTTCCCGGCAGCCGCTGCCGAGGGCATAATCAGCGGCGGTTTCTCCCTGCTCGTTGACGGCGTCGGGATCGGCCTTCCATCCGAGCAGCAAATCAACCATGGCACGGTCATTCCGGCAGGCGGCCAGCATGAGAGGGGTGCTTCCCATCCGTCCGGCGCTGTTGACATCCGCTCCCTGTTTGAAAAGCCATTCCGCAATCGCGGCATTTTTACCGCAAACAGCTTCCCGGAACAGGGCATTCAATTTTTCCCCTTTTCCGGGAACGGCTCCCCGGCCCAGCAGGAAGTCAAAAATATCTTTCCTGCCCAGCGCCGCGGAGGCCATCAAGGCCCTGCGTCCCTCCCGTCCGTGAATATCCGCCCCCTGGCTCAATGCTTTCAAAGCCTGCTGAAGGTTGGACAGCTTGTTGGAAGGCAAGGCGCCTTTCCTGGCTATTTGATCAATCCATTCCTCCACCATCTGGCAAGCCTTTTCATAGGTGGCGGGTTTCACGGCGTCCGGCGCGGCCTGGACGGCGTTCCCGGAAGACGCCCCGGCTCCCCACGCAGCAAGAGGAAACAGGGCAACACAACAAATATTCATCAGTTTCATTCTGTTATTGTATAATTCCCTGCATGTATCCGGCAAGTTACAAAACGGTTACTTTTTTGTGTTTCCGCCGGAACAGTCAAGACGCTTGAACAGGCTGTGCAGCCATGTTAGCGTCATTCTAAGGAACCATGACTTTTCCCGGACCCACATCCCCCTTCCCCCTGCCGTTCATCAAAACGGATTTCCCACTGTTCCTGGCTCCCATGGCCGGGGTGACGGACCCCATTTTCCGCACCATCTGCAAGGAACTGGGAGCGGACGTGATGGTGACGGAGTTCGTTTCCGCGGAAGGCATCCTCCAGGCGTGGGAAAGGAACAGAAGGTACACCAAAATTGAAGAATCGCACCGCCCCATAGGCATCCAGCTTTTCGGTGCGGACGGCGCCCACATGGGGGAAGCCGCCAGAATCATTCTGGACCACGAAAAACCGGATTTCATTGACATCAACTTCGGATGCCCGGTTCCGAAAGTGGTCGGCAAGAATGGCGGGTCCTCCCTGCTGAAAGACCTGCCCCTGCTGGCTTCCGTGGCGGCCGGAGTCGTGAAGGCGGTGGGCGACCGCATCCCGGTCACGGCGAAGATACGCATCGGCTGGGATTTCCAGAACCTGTGCGCGATGGATGCCTGCCGCCTGCTGGAGGATGCGGGCATCTCCATGATCACCATTCACGGCCGCACCCGCTCCCAGCAGTATTCCGGCGCCGCCAACTGGGACATTATTGACGAATGTGCGCGTGCCATGTCCGTCCCGGTCATCGGCAACGGAGACATTGCCACGGCCCAGGCCGCAGCGTATGTGAAGGAGAACACCGCTGTCAGCGGCGTCATGATAGGCCGCGCGGCCATGGAGAACCCGTGGATCTTTGCGGATACCAGGTATTTCCTGCTGCACGGCGTCCTGCCGCCGGCCAGACAGCCCCGGGAGAAAACGGACCTGATTCTGCGCCATACGCGGATGGCCCTGGATTCCGGCCATTACGGCGATGAGCTCCACACCATGCGCCACATGAGGTCCCGCATTCTGGCGTACACGAAGGGGTTTCCCGGAGCCAAGGAGATGCGTTCCCGGCTGGTGCGCGTTTCCAGCCTGCGGGAACTGGAGGAACTGCTCTCCGGCCTCCCCCGGTAAATGTGCCGGAAACGGGAAGCTGCCCTTCTTTCATGCCCTTCCGCACGCAGCCGGAACGTCCCTGCGGGCAGAAGGCCGGACCCCGTCCCCGTCATCCCTGAAAAAAAATGATCTTTTGAGGGAAGCTAAGTTGACTTTACGCCCGGAACCTGTCAGAAATAGGGGAGTATCCTGCCGATTCGTTCCGGCAGATTTCCAACAATAGAATCCAGAGATCGACGTGTACGCCAACGAATCATATCTCATCGAACTTCTTACGCAGGCCGGGTATTTGAATGAAGAGATTCTTCAATATGCACGCAGCCAAAAATCTCCCACCCAGGACCTGATTGATTTTCTCATTCAATCCAATTACCTCACGGAAGACGTCATCGCGCAGGTGAGCGCCTCCAATTCCCTGCTTCCCGTAGTGGACCTGGGATCCATGCACATACCCCAGGAAGTCAGGGAAATCGTCAGTCCGGAACTGGCCCGGCGCTTCCGCGCCATTCCGATTTCCGACGACGGCTTTTCCGTTAATGTGGCCATTGACGATCCGCTGAACCTGGAAACCATGGACAGCCTGCCCCAGTTGCTGGGCCGCGACGTAATTTTCAGCGTAGCCACGCGCAGTGCGGTGGAAAGCCGCCTGAAGGAATTCTACCGGGACATGACCCTTCCGGACGCCGGCAGCGACATCGACGGAGAGGACGGGGACGCCCCGATCATCCGCCTGGTACAGCAGATGCTGGTGGACGCGTTCAAGCTGCGCGCCTCCGACATTCACATTGAACCCATGGAAAACCGGCTCCGCATCCGCTACCGCGTGGACGGCAAGCTGGTGGAAGTAGCCACCCACCCCAAGAAGCTTCTCAGCCCCATCATCGCCCGCCTGAAGGTGATGAGCACCACGATGAGCATTGCGGAAAAACGCATGCCGCAGGACGGCCGAATCCAGATGACCATCGGAGACCGCCAGATCGACCTCCGTGTCTCTTCCGTTCCCAGCAACCACGGGGAAAGCATCGTCATGCGTATTCTGGACAAGTCCGCCCTGGTGCTCGGCCTTCCACAGCTGGGCTTCTTCTCCGACGACGAAGCCGTGTTCGACCGCCTGATCACCCTGCCCGACGGCATCATCCTGGTGACCGGTCCCACCGGTTCCGGTAAAACGACGACGCTGTACGCGTGCCTCAACCACATCAACCGTCCGGACAAAAAGATCATCACGGTGGAAGACCCCGTGGAATACGAACTTTCCGGCATCAACCAGGTGATGGTGAAGGCGGACATCGGCATGACCTTCGCCGCCGCTCTGCGCGCCATGCTGCGCCAGGCTCCCAACATCATCATGATCGGGGAAATTCGAGACATGGAAACGGCCAGTATCGCCATCAATGCTTCCCTGACGGGTCACCTGGTGTTCTCCACCCTGCACACCAATGACGCCCCCAGCGCCGTAGCCCGTCTGGCGGACATCGGCATCAAGCGTTTCCTGATCGCCTCCTCCGTTCGCGCCATCATGGCCCAGCGCCTCGTCCGCAAGCTGTGCGACCGCTGCAAGGTGGACGGCAGCCTGACGGAAAAGCAGGCCCACACGCTGAACATCGACATGTCCCGCGTCACGCCGGGCCAGATCAAGGCGCCTCACGGCTGCGACTTCTGCCGCGGCGGAGGCTTCAAGGGACGCATGGGCCTGTTCGAGATTTTTGAAATCGACGACGAAGTGCGCCGCATGATCAATGAAAACCTCACCTCCCCCCAGCTGCGCAAGCGCGCGCGGGAACTGGGCATGAGAACCCTGAGAGAAGACGGCGTGCGCAAGGTGCTGGCCGGCCTCACCTCTCCGGAAGAAGTGCTGAACGTCACCATGGGAGACGCCAACTGATTTTTCCCCGCAATCCACTCAGAACATTATGGACACCAATCTCACACTGGAACTTTTCATCGGCCGGGGAATGATCGACAAGTCCCTTGCCAAGGACATCAAGGAGGAAATGGCGACCTCCGGCAAGGAACTGCCGGAAGTGCTCGCGGACTTCGGCATCATTGGCAACAAGGACGACATCTGGCAGATGATCGCCAGCGACCTGGGCACGGAATTCATCACGCTGGACAATTTCCAGCCGGACCCCAACGTGCAAAACATGATGCCCGCCACGCTCGTGCGGCTGCACGGCGCCCTGCCCGTACGCTACGGGCCTGAGGGCCTGTACGTCTGCCTGGTGGACCCTCTGAACCCCCAGACGGTGGAAGACCTGCGCTTCGCCCTCGGTCAGGACATCCACGTCCTTGTGGCGCCGGACTACCAGATTACCGACCGCATCAACGAATTGTACGGCGGGGAATCCGCCGCCATGAAGGACCTGATGCAGGAGCTCAACAACATGGAAGTCAGCAATGAGACGGAAGATTCCGCCGCTGCCCCCGTGATCCGCTTCGTGGACCTGGTCATCACCCAGGCCATCAAGGAAAAAGCCTCCGACATCCACTTTGAGCCCTTTGAAAAGGAATTCAAAATCCGCTACCGCGTGGACGGCGCCCTCTATGAAATGCAGCCGCCGCCCGTCCACCTGTCCGTCCCGGTCATCTCCCGCGTGAAGGTCATGTCCAACATGAACATCGCGGAACGCCGCGTGCCGCAGGACGGCCGAATTGTCAAGCAGATAGGCGACCGGTCCGTGGACATGCGTGTTTCCACCCTGCCCACCCAGTACGGGGAATCCGTGGTGCTCCGCGTTCTGGACCGCTCCTCCGTGAACCTGAACCTGGACAACCTGGGCCTGCCCCCCCATATCCACGAATACATTCTGGACACGGTCCACAAGCCCAACGGCATCTTCATCGTCACCGGCCCCACCGGCGCCGGGAAAACCACCACGCTGTACGCGGCGCTGAGGGAAATCAACACGATCGATTCCAAGGTGCTGACGGCGGAAGACCCGGTGGAATACGACATTGACGGCATCATCCAGATTCCGATCAACGAAGCCATCGGCCTGGACTTCCCGATGGTGCTCCGCGCCTTCCTGCGACAGGACCCGGACCGCATCCTGGTGGGGGAAATGCGAGACATGGCCACGGCCCAGATCGCCATCCAGGCATCCCTGACGGGCCACCTGGTGCTTTCCACCCTGCATACGAACGACTCCGCCGGGGCCATCACGCGTCTAGTGGACATGGGCTGCGAGCCCTTCCTGGTGGCCGCCTCCCTGGAAGGGGTGCTGGCCCAGCGCCTCGTGCGCACCATCTGCCCGGACTGCCGGACGCCGTACGAACCCTCCTCCAGCATCCTCTCCCAGCTTGGGGTTTCTCCCTACGAACTGGGAGACAAGCACTTCTACACGGGCCGCGGCTGTGACAAATGCTCCAACTCCGGCTACAAGGGCCGGAAAGGCATTTACGAACTCCTGGACATCAACGACACCCTGCGGGACATGATCACGGACCGCGCTCCTTCCGTGGTGCTGAAGCAGAAAGCCATTGAAATGGGCATGTCCACCCTGCGCGAAGACGGCTTGAGGAACATCTACGACGGAAACACCACCATTGAAGAAGTGCTGAAATACACTTAATGGAGCAGCGGAGAGCCACACCACCATTTCACCTATCAAGCAGCGAACACTTAAAAAACAATATATATGCCTAAATATCAATATACAGCACTTGACCATAAAGGCGACCAGAAAACGGGGACCCTGGAGGCCAATTCGGAAGCGGAGGCCATGGAGTCCATCCGGGCGCACGGCCTGTACCCTACCCAGATTGTAGAAGCCGGAAAAGGCAAGCTCCAGGAAACGGGCGCCTCCAAGAAGAAGGCCAAGGGAGCCAAGGGCAAGAAGGGTAAGCTGGGCGGCAGAATCAAGGCCAAGGCCCTGATGATTTTCACCCGCCAGCTCGCCACCCTGATTGATGCGGGGCTCCCCCTGCTCCAGAGCTTGAACGTGCTGGCCAAGCAGGAAGCGAACCCCACCCTGCGCGTGACCATTGAAGCCTTGGGCGACTCCGTGCAGGGCGGCTCCACGTTCTCCGAGGCTCTGGCGCAGCATCCCCGCATTTTCGACCGCCTGTTCGTCAACATGGTGAGGGCCGGGGAACTCGGCGGTGTGCTGGAAGTCGTGCTCAACCGTCTGGCGGAATACCAGGAAAAGGCCCAGAAGCTGAAAAGCAAGGTCATTTCCGCCATGGTGTACCCCTCCATCGTACTGTTCATTGCGGTAGGCATCGTGATCTTCCTGATGCTGGTCATCGTGCCGAAGTTCAAGACCATGTTCGCGGAACAGAACCAGGAACTGCCCGCCATTTCCGAATTTGTATTCGGCATCAGCGACTGGTTCATGGCCGCTCCCTTCTTCGTGCCGAATGCCGTCATTCTGGCGGCCATTGTCGCCATCCTGTACTCCATCTTCGTGGCCATGAGCAAAACGCCCAACGGCCGCCGCAAGATAGACTCCGCCCTGCTGACCATGCCGGTTATCGGCAACGTGCAGAGCAAGAGCGCCATCGCGCGGTTCGCCCGGACCTTCGGCACCCTGGTTACTTCCGGCGTGCCCATCCTTCAGGCGCTCACCATCACAAAGGACACGGCGGGCAACATGATCGTCGGCGACGCCATCGGCCTCATTCACGATTCCGTGAAGGAAGGGGAATCCGTGGTCACGCCCATGTCTTCCTCCAAGCTCTTCCCGCCCATGGTGATCTCCATGGTGGACGTGGGTGAAGAAACCGGCCAGCTCCCGGACATGCTCCTCAAGGTTGCGGACGTGTACGACGACGAAGTGGACAACGCCGTGGGCGCCATGACCTCCATGCTGGAACCCATCATGATCGTGTTCCTGGCCGTGGTCGTCGGCGGCATCGTGTTCGCCATGTTCCTGCCCCTTCTCCAGGTCATTGAAAAGATGGGTTAACCCCCTTACGGAAAACGCAGATGAAGATTCGCACCGCATACAGCCGCCTGCGGGCGGCAAGGGGCTTCACCCTCATGGAAATCCTGGTGGTCATGGTCATCATCGTGGTGCTTGCCACATTGACCATCTCCATCTACACATGGCTTGAAACCAGGAAGAACGAGCAGGCCGCGGAATCCATCGTCCGCAAGATTGAAATGGGGCTGTCCAGCTACCATAACGACCACGACCGCTATCCCTACGGAACGGAAACCCCCTTCCGCAACCACGGGGCAGCCGTGGCGGACGGCGAGGAATTCAGCTCCAACGTTGTTTACATGGCCCTGTTCGGCGACTATAAGAATGAAGGCGCTCCCGCCAGGGACGCCACCATCTACAACGATGAGATGAACCCCGGCACCCAGCCCAAGAGCAACCCGCTTGTCCGGCAGATTACCGTGACCAAGGCCGGGCAGCAGATACCCCTGTACATCCTGACGGACCCATGGGGCTCCCCCTACCGCTACCGCCTGGGCAGTGAGCAGGCCCTCCCCACCAAGTCCGCCAGCGCCAAAAACCTGAAGATGGGAACGGGACAAAACCCGGATTACGACTTCTGGAGCTTCGGCAAGGACGGGGACAGCGACCTGAGAGATCCGCGCGCACCTGAAAACCAGGACGACATCGGCAACCTGCCCAAATTCTAAAATCCGGTCTTTTTCCCGGTCGAACGGTTTCCGGCAGCCTTTCCCTCCCGGCGGGGGAAAGGCTGTTGTGCGTCCAGAACACTTATTTTCTGGAATCCGCAGGGGGCCAGGCGTATGCTGTGGGCATTGGTATGAAGCGTATTTCCCTGATTATTCCCTGCCTGAATGAAGAACAGGCCATCCCGGAATTCAAGAAAGAAGTGGACCGGGTGTTCAGCGAACACTTGAACGGCTATGAGAGGGAACTCATCTTCGTGGACGACGGGTCCACGGACCATACCCTGCAAACGATCAAGGAGCTGGCGGCGGAGTCACCGGAAATAAGATTCATCTCCTTTTCCCGCAACTTCGGAAAGGAGGCGGCCATCTACGCCGGACTGGAAGCCGCTACGGGCGATTATGCCGCCGTGATGGACGTAGACCTGCAGGACCCGCCCTCCCTGCTCCCGGACATGCTCGCAGCTATTGAGAAGGAAGGGTACGACTCCGCCGGCACGCGCCGGACCACCCGGGAAGGGGAACCCGCGCTGCGCTCCTTCTTTGCCCGCGCCTTTTACAAAACCATCAACAGGATTTCAGACACGCATATCGTGGACGGAGCCCGGGACTACAAGCTGATGACGCGCCCCGTTCTGGAAGCCCTGCTCTCCCTCAAGGAATACAACCGTTTTTCCAAAGGGCTGTACGAATGGGTGGGATTCCGCACCAAATGGTTTGAATATGAAAATGTGGAGCGTGTAGCGGGAAAAACCAAATGGTCCTTCTTCAATCTCTTCCTGTATTCCATTGAAGGCATTGTCGCGTTTTCCACGGTTCCTTTGGCGCTGGCGTCCATCATCGGGGTGATGCTCTCCTTCATCTCCTTCCTTTCCATCATCGTCCTGATGGTCCGGGAACTCATCTGGCACCATTCCGCCTATGGCTGGACCTCCATGGTCTGCGTCTTCTGCCTGATGGGCGGCATCATCCTGCTGTGCCTGGGCATTCTGGGACAATACCTAGCCAAGACCTATACGGAAGTGAAAAGGCGCCCCATTTACATAGCCAGAGAACGTTCCTGAGCATCTGAACCACCATTTTCCCCCATGGACACGGAACCGGATTTTTCCATCGTCACCCCCAGTTTCAACTACGCCGCCTACGTCCGGGAATGCATTGAAAGCGTCCTCAACCAGAAAGGGGCCACCTTTGAACACATCATCCAGGATGCGGGCTCCACGGACGGCACGCTGGACATTCTGCGGGAATATCCCCACCTGAAACTGCATGTGGAAAAGGACTCCGGCATGTCGGAAGGCATCAATAAAGGCTTCCTCAAGGCCTGCGGCAAGTGGGTCATGTGGCTGAACACGGACGACAGGCTTCTTCCGGGAGCCCTGGCCGCCATCAAGGCTTTTGCCGATTCCCGCCCGGATGCGGACGTCGTGTACGGCGCCTGGAACTTCATCGGCCCGGACGGCGGCATCCAGCGTTCCATGAAAGCCCTGCCGTACAGCCTGAACATGCATATCTGGTACGGCACCTATTTGGCGTCCACCGCCCTGTTCCTGCGCCGTTCCACAACCATTGACGAAGGAATCCTGCTGGACGAGCGCTTCCATTACGACATGGACGGGGAATATTACGCGCGGCTGGGACGTGCCGGCAAGAAATTCGCCCATCACAACAAATTGCTGGCGGACTTCCGCTGGCACGGGGACAATCTGAGCGCGCCAAACGTGGAGCGCCGGGACATGGAGTCTGAACTGAAACGCCAAAGGCAGCACGGAGAAGATGCCGCCATCAAGCGCGTTTACGGCTATTCCTTCTCCAGGCAAAGTTACAACAACATCATGGACGGCTTTCTCCGCGAAGCCTACCGCCTGAAAAAGGCGTTCCTGTACCTGACCACCCCCTGGGAAAAATAGCCGCCCCACCCTGTTCCCGGCGGCCGCCGCATGGCGCCAGGAAAACGGCCGGCATTTCCGCCAAGGCACTCCCTTTATAAAACAGGGCCGCACCGGCAAAAGCGGATGCGGCCCCAAATAACCGGATGATGAAAATTTTTAATTGAGGCTGTCGAACAGTTCCTCTTCCTTGAAAAACCTCTTCAATTCTATTTCCGCTGACTCGCAGCTGTCGGAAGCATGACACACGTTCATCATGCTGTCCGTTCCGTAATCGCCGCGGATAGTGCCCTTGTCGGCCTTCTGGGAATTGGTGGGCCCCAGCAGTTCCCGCACGCGGACGATGACGCCCGGCCCTTTCAGCGCAATGGCGATGACGGGGGAGCTGGTCATGAAATCAAGCAACTTGGGGAACAGGGGCTCCCCATTGACGACAAGGTCCAGGATATGGGCGTAATGTTCCCGGAGAATGGGTTCATCAAGCTGAATCATCTTTATGCCGCGCAAGCGAAACCCTTCAGACAGCAAGCGTTTCAGGATGGTGCCGGAAAGATTTTTCCGGACGCAGTCGGGTTTCAATAAAATCAGCGTAGTTTCTTCTTTGGTGTTTGGCATAAATTCAGCGAAGTCTTAGAATGAGTGAGGGAATTACACCCTAAACCGCGACAGGTCAAGGATAATTACACGCCCGGAACGTTATCGGAACGGGGATATTCCGTCACAGACCCTTCTTGTAGGTGTCGCAGCGGTTCTTCCATCCGGCCAGCCAGCGAGCCTCGCCCCGCCCGGGAGGACTGTTGTCCACCCGCCGTTGAAGCACCCTCTTGGCCGCTTCCGCAAATTCAACCGCGGCCGGCTGGCCGGGGGAAGCCGGGCGCATTTCCTCCAGAACCTGCCTGAGCCCCCAGCCTTGCCCGCGGTACTGTTCCGCGGGATTCGTGCCCTCCCCCTTGAAATTGACGTAGTCGATCAAGGCATACATGCCATTGGGCGCCGACGCCACGGCATTGTACCTGGCCGCCATTTCACCAGGGCGGCGGGACTGTTTCCTGATGCGGTCCAGGGCCGCCAGAGAGCGGTTGATGATAAAATCCGTCTGCATTTGGAGGGCCGCCGGACTGGACAGCCACTGGCGCATGCGGTCCGGAAGGCCTCCCCGGACGTCCGCCCTGATAAATTCCTCACGGGTCTTCCACGGCGCGGGGCCGTAACACCATTCAGGCAGGCGGGCGCCCCTTTTCCTGCAAAACTCGACAAATGGAGGGAAACTCTCTTCAAACTTCTCCCGGACTCCGGCCGGGAACCAGATAAAATGCCCTATGCCCAGGGATGGAAAAGCCTCTCCGCGGTTCCAGGACACCAGCCCCCGGACGGTTCCGGCACACTCGTTCTGCCAGATCTTCCGCGCTATCTTCCCTTTCACTTCCGCCGCATCGGGAGCGGCCTGCACCCAGCCGACGAGGCAGCAGGCCAATATGCAGCCCAGGATTCTTCCTTGCATGGGCACACTTTCAGGCCGAAGGGGAGGCAAGTCAAGCCGCTTCCATTTCTCGTGCCAAAGCTTTCGGAACATGATAAACTGCGCACGCACCGCATGATTCTGGCTTTCAACAAACCCTACGGAGTGCTTTCCCAATTCACACGGGAGGCGCCCCACCACAGGACTCTGGCTGAATTCGGATTTCCGCCCGGCGTCTATCCCGTAGGGCGCCTAGACTCGGATTCGGAAGGGCTCCTGCTGCTCTCCGATGAAAAAAAGCTGGTGGACCGCCTGCTGAATCCGCGGAACAGGCATCCCAGAACGTACTGGAGCCAAGTGGAGGGCAGACCTTCCCCGCGGGACTTGCTCCCGCTGGAACGCGGCGGCATCCTCATCCGGGACTACCGCACCCTGCCGTGCCGCGCGCGCATCATTCCCGGAGAACCGGACGTCCCGCTGCGGGAACCGCCCGTCCGCTACCGGGCCAATATTCCGACCGCATGGCTGGAGCTCACGCTGGTGGAGGGCAAAAACCGCCAGGTGCGGCGCATGACCGCCGCCATGGGTTTTCCTACGCTCAGGCTCCTGCGTGTCAGGATAGGGAATTTGCCGCTGGACGGCCTGGAGCCGGGCACATGGAAGGAGCTGTCGCCGAGTGAACGGCAGGCCGTCATGCCGTAATATGGGGTTGATTTTTCCCGAAAAAAACATTTATATGTTTTCCCGCATCAGGATATCCTACATCTATTTTACATGAAAGCCGAACTTGTCGAACAAGCCTCCAAAATCATTCCCGAGCCCCAGCTGCTGATCAACGTGGTTTCCCGCCGCGTCGCCCAGCTCAACAGCGGCCGTGCTCCGCTGATTCCCACCACGCCCCATATGGGAAACGCGAACATCGCCCTGACGGAGATCATTGAAGGCAAGCTTGTCTATCACGTCCCCTCCGATACCCTGCAGGAAGCCGCCCAGTAACTTCCCCTGCCCCCTCCCGTTCCCATCCGGAACCCATCCCCTTCATCAAGCCCCCGGTTCTTTTGGCCCGGGGCTTTTTCATCCCCGCCGAACATGAGCGCAGACATATCCTCCAACAAAAAAGCCCGCCGGGACTACGAAATCCTGGATACCTGCGAATGCGGGCTGGAACTCAAAGGCACGGAAGTCAAATCCATCCGTGCCGGAAAGGTGAACATTTCCGATGCATTCGCCAGAGTGGAAAACGGCCAGATGCTCCTGTACGGTTGTGACATCCAGCCGTGGGAGACGGCCGGGGAATTCTTCCAGCACAAGGCGCGCCGCCCCCGCCGCCTGCTGCTCCACAAGCGGGAAATCTTCAAGCTGGAACAACAGGTCTCCCAGAAGGGCTGTTCCCTTGTAGCCCTCAAGCTGTACTGGAAAAACGGCAAGGTCAAGCTGGCCCTGGGGCTGGGCAAGGGCAAGACCCACCGCGACCAGCGCTACGACCTCAAGGCCCGCGTGGAAATGCGGGAAGCCCAGCGGGAAGTGGCCCGCATCAACAGGCGGTAAGGATTGCCGCCCTTTTTCTTCAGCCTGCTTTTCAGGCGGGATGCATCACCGTTCTCAGCATTATCGCAGCACAACGTTCAGCGGTCCCCACAGCATGGAAAAATAAATAAGGGAAGCCATTCCATACACCAGAAGGCATACCGGAACCATTAGCCACAAACCTTTCCGGAACAAAAGAATGCACGCCAGCAACCCAAAAAGGCAGTGGAAAAGCAGCAGCACGGAGAAGAGAACAATCACCATGCCATTGAACGCAGCCGGTTCAAAGATATGGAAACCTACCCCTTCAAGAATACCCACGCCGGGAAGCCCCAGAGGGATCAGCCACATGTAACGGTCCAGCCATTTCCACATCCCGTTCATGCCATGCGGATGGAAAGGGGCTACAGCTTCCAGTCCACGGGCAGTTCCACGGTGCCCCCTTTCTTGTCGTCATAGCGGATGAAGCCGTGTTCCGCTCCGTACCAGTGGACGTCGCGGGTCACCTTCACGTCAAAACAGCAGTAGCGCGCTATGTCCATCAGCAGTTCCACATTTCCGGTCTTCACGTAATCCGCCCACCACTTGAGGGCCTGGGTGCCCACCGCCGTCTTGGAGGAGCCGATGGAGGCCGCGGCCACGGAATCCAGCTTGACGCGGACTCCGCCGCGCTGCTCGATATCCCGGCACAGGTCCAGATTGTTCGTGATGTCCGCCATGTTCCACATCGTATAACGCTGGAGCACGCCGTAGTCGAAGTGTTCGTGGTTGTAGCCCACCACCAGGTCCGCCTGGCGGAGCTGCGTGATGAGGTCGTCCACCATTTCCTCGGAATAAATCGCGTATTTGCCGGAAGCGGTGGAAAAAGTCACGCCCACGGACATGCGCATCTCGGCCGTGTTGTGCCAGCCTCCCACCTCTGCAGCGGAGTGGCGGGTTTCCAAGTCAAAATACACGATGTCTCTCATCGGAGGGAAAGGTACATTATTTGTTTCTCTGGAACAAGTCTCTCTTGAAAGGAAAGGCCGTTTGTGATGAGATCAGCCGCATGCCGCCGCGCTTCAACATCGTCATGTTTCATCCGGAAATCCCCCACAATACCGGGGCCGCGGGGCGTCTGGCGCTGGCCTCGGGCTCCAGGCTGCACCTGGTCAAGCCGCTGGGGTTCAGCCTGGATGAAAAACATGTGAGGCGCACGGGGCTGGACTACTGGGAGAAAGTGGACCTGCGCGTCTGGGAAAGCCTGGAGGAATTACAGCAGAACGCCGGTCCGGAAGCGCGCTTCTGGTACCTGAGCACCAAGGCGAAGCGGACGCACTGGGAGACGGAATTCCGCCGGGGGGACTATCTGGTCTTCGGCCCGGAATCCAGGGGATTGCCGGAAAGCATGCTGAAAGAGCATGCGGACGCCGCCCTGACCATACCCATGCCGGGGGAAGGCTCCCGGAGCTTGAATCTTTCTACCGCCGTAGCCGTCGTCCTGTATGAAGGGCTGCGGCAAACGGGCGGACAAAACGGCTTTTGACATCCTCCGGTCCTGCCGCTCAGGCATCCCTGCCGCCGCACATGTCCATCAGGCCGGGCGCGCCGCCGTCTTCCTCCTTCCCCCGCCCCTTCCAGGGACGCACCAGATAAAAAAGCGCAAGGGACGCAATGGCGCCGCAGGTATCGCAGAACATGTCCTTCTGGGCATCCCAGACATCGCCCTGGGAACCGAGGAAATCGTTGGCGTCATTCCCTCCCACGATGACCGCATACTGCCATTCGATAATTTCATAGGCCGCCGCCACGGCCATCACGAAGAAAAGGCCGAAAATCCCCGCCAGAATCTTGCCCGCGTACTGTTTGCGCACCAGGTATTCCGCCACGGGGAAGGCATAAAAGCCCACCGTGAAGTGAGCTATGCGGTCAAAAGGGTTCCTGTGCGCGCCCACCAGTTCCCGGAACCATTCGAAAGGAACTTCCGCAAACGTGTAATGGGCGCCTACCGTGTGGCACGCCAGCCAGAAAAACATCAGCGTGTAGGACCAGTTGCTGAAACGGAAGGTCCGGGACCATATTGTCAGAACCGCTGCCGCCAGAACCACGGGAATCACCTCCGCCACCCAAACGGACCGGGAGGCCGGGGATATGCCCATCACAAGGAACAACAGGAGGAAAACCGCCAGCAGAAAACAGGGATACTTCTTCATGAGAGAGTGGTAGTCATCATACGAAAAAGACGCCGGAATTCAATCTCCGGCGTCCTCTCCATGGAAAAATGCCCTACCGCATGTCGATCGTGGGAACGGGAATGCGGTCCTTGGGCCCCGTGTACAGGGTCAGGGGCCTGTAAAGCGTATTGTCCTCCATCTGTTCCAGAACCTGGGCCACCCACCCGGAACAGCGGGCGATGGAGAAAATGGCCGTAAACAGCCTGGTGGGAATGCCGATGCTGTAATAAACCGTGGCGGAATAAAAATCCACGTTCGCATTGAGTCCCTTGCGTTCACGGACAAGCTTGGCGATGCGTTCCGACATGCGGATCCACTTGGGTTCCCCTATTTTGGAGGAAAGACGGATGGCCATGCGGCGCAGATGCGGCGCGCGGGGGTCCAGAACGCGGTAAACGCGGTGCCCCATGCCCATGATCTTCTCCTTGCGGGAAAGCTTGTCCTCAATATAGGAATCCACTCCGTCTTCCGTACCTATCTCCTTGAGCATCTCAATCACGCCCTCGTTGGCGCCCCCGTGCAGCGGGCCTTTCAGGGTGCCGATGGCCGCGGTAATCGCGGAATACATGTCGGAAAGGGTGGCGATGCACACGCGCGCGGCAAAGGTGGAGGCGTTCATGCCGTGGTCCGCGTGCAGAATATAGGCCACGTCCAGAATATGGGCTTCATCCGGATTGGGCTCCTCACCCTTCAGCAGCCACAGGAAATGTTCGGATTCGCTCAGGTCCTCCCGCACGGGCGGCAGGTCCAGCCCCTGGCACAGGCGGTAGTAATACGCCACCATCACGGGCACCTTGGCAATCAGGCTGAGGCCTATCTCCTTCAACTGGCCGGGGTCCTTGGTACGGTCATCGTACATGCCCAGCATGGAAACCGCCGTCCGGAGGGCGGACATGGGACGGGCGGACTTCGTAGCGGTCTTGAAAAAGTCGAGAACGGGCTGGGGAAGATCGCGGTCCGAACGGAGGCGGTTCTTGATGCCTTCCAATTCATCCCGGTTGGGAAGGCGCTTGTTGAGGAGCAGATAAACGACTTCCTCAAAACAGCACATTTCCACAAGATCATCAATATCGTATCCCAGATACAAAAGGCGCCCTTCCTCACCGCGCACATCACTCAAAGCGGATTCGTTGGCGATGATGCCTTTTAATCCTTTGGGGTATGTGCGTCGTTCAGAAAAAGTGTCATTGCTCATGGTTTAAAAAATACTACTAGTGATGAAGATTACCGATTAAAAGTCTAACAATCTTCCAGAAAGTCAAACCCTAATTACGCCTTCACGGCCCAGGCGGGGCGTTTGGAGGAAGTGATGTGGGGAGCCCGGACATACAGCGGTTCCGCCGGAGCCGCCAGAAGTTCCTCCCGGCGCACCGTGTCCAGGGCCATCCAGGCGGAACCCAGCGCTTCCGCGTGCGGCAAAACGGGCAGGACGTCCTCCATGCCCCTGGCGGCCAGGGTTCCGGCGGCCTCCGTGGAATACACGGGAACTCCGGTCTCCAGGCATTCCCTCACCCGGGCTGCGGCCTGCTCGCCGGGCAGCACTTCCGGGGCGCCCTCCAGCACTCCGGCAGCCACGCGGGCCCATGCCCAGCCTCCGCGGCGGGCGTCCGACATCACGCAGGCCAGCGGAGCATGGATGCCGAGGCCGTTCCATGAACTGAACGCCGCCACGCGCGAACCATGCACCAGGGACAAGCCGTCCGCCACAGCCAGCGCCACGCGGATTCCGCCGTAGGAACCGGGACCGGAACCCACCACGATTTCCGCCAGACGGCGGCCTTCCAGGGAATCCAGAACCTGGCGCACGGCCTGAAAAATGGCTGAGGAATGATTGCGTTCCGCCTCCCATTCCACACGGTACAACAGGGCGCCTCCGGCCCATGCCGCGGCGGAAGGCCGCGCACAGGAAGTTTCCAGGACCAGAAGCGCCTCTTGCATGTGGCGAATCATACAACAGGGAGGAGCGTTCATAAAACATTTTTTGCCCCTCTTTTCCGAAGAACCAAATTTGGTTCGCCTTCCGCCGGAAATCCGGCTATCCTGAATCCGCACCTTTCCACCGCATGCCCAAGGCACCAAAATACACACCGGGACGCCGCGACTGGCGCCGGTATGCAGAAACCGCCAGCCGGCCGCGCTCCGCGGCAAGCCTTCGCAGCATGATGAGGCAATGCAACCGGGACGCCTGGGACAAGACACACCGCGCCCAGGTTACGTCCGACTGCTGGGAGGATGAATACGAAGACTTCTCTTTCATGGACCTGCCCCGGAAAACCCGGTTCGTCAGGCACGCGGTGGCCACCTTCCTGCTCCTGCCGCTGGCCCTCATCACGGCCATGTCCCTGTGCGACCAGCTTGCCCACGCGTCGGGCAGCCTCAATATTCTTTTCTCCATTCCGGTCTGGTACGCCCTGATGGGCGCGTCCGTCTGGATCGTGCTGGGGTGCAGCAGACTCTTCACCACTTCCCTGCTCTACCTGTATGTGCTGGGCCATGAACTGACGCACGTGCTGGCGGTCTATTGCAGCCGGGGTTCTGTCAGCAAATTCAACGCCTCCCTGGACGGCGGCTACATTCAAACGGACAAAAACAACCTGTTCATCTCCCTTTCCCCCTATTTCCTGCCCCTTTGGGGCATGTTGTGGGGCCTGGTCTGGGGAATCGTTCATATCTTCTGGCCCACCATCACCTGTGAGGCCCTACTCTACTCCGGCCTGGGGTTCTGGTGGTGCTTCCATCTGTTCTGGACGGCATGGATCATTCCCAAGGACCAGCCGGACCTGGCCGGCAACGGAACCTTCTTCTCCCTGATCCTCGTTTACTTTGCCAACCTGCTTCTGTTCCTGGGCCTCCTGCGCCTGTTCAACGCGGTAAGCATCAACAGATTCCTGGCCGACTGCCTTCATAATGCGGAACGGCTGTGGGACACGGCCAGGGACCTGGCCCTGTTTACGGCGGGACTATTCCTGTAAAAAACACCTCTTCCCGTGCGGGGAATGATGAACGGCGGAAGCCGGAAAGGAATCCAATAATTCAGAACAAAGGAGTTCCCATGCACACCACACACTTGATTGCCCTGTCCCTGGCCGCCGCCTCCCTGGTGGCCTGCAACCCCAAGGAAACCGTGAAGGCCCTGGCCTCCGACCAGAACGTCACGCAGGAAATGGCCGTAAGATTTGCGGAAAACATGGTCGGCCTTCCGCGAGCGCTCGTTGTCTCGGACGCCAGGAAAGCCGCCCCCGGTGAAAAAGTCACCGTGAAAGGGGCCGTTTTGGGCGAAGAACCCGTCTTTGCGGAAAACATCGCCTCATTCACCATTGGAGACCCTGCCCAACTTCTGGCCAACATGCAGGAACACGGAACATGGACTGCCGACAGCATCCCCGTGGAAATCAGGAGGGACAACACCATGACCGTCCAATTCGTGGACGAACAGGGTAACCCGATCAAACAATCCGCCAAAGGCGTCAACGGATTGAAGGAACGTGACGCGGTCATCATCACCGGCACCATTGACCCCCACTCCACTCCGGAACGCCCCGTGCTCAACATTGAAAGCATCGTGATTGAAAAATAAACTTTCCGTGCCAGACCCTGATTCATGTCAACGGTTCAGGCGTGTTGCGCCTGGACCGTTTTCCGCATCAGCATCCGGGCATGGGATTTGATCCGGTATCTTTAGGAATGATAGCCATGGCGGCCACCTCCGTTGCGGCGGGAACCGCTTCCGCCGCAGCACAGAAAAAAAGCGCGGAAGCGACTAAAAAAGCGGCGGACGCAAATGCCGCCACGCTGAGGAACGAGGCGCAGCTCCAAAAACAGACGGGCCTGGAAAACATCAGGCGCATGCAGAAAGACGCCGCACGGCAAATGGGGGAAGCCCGGCTGGACGCCGCACAATCCTCCCTGCTCAGGGAAGGCTCCGTGCCGGTACGGGAACAGGCCCTGGCTACACGGCTCCAGACTCAGATTCAGGATGAGGCGGCGCAAGCCATGAGAAACGCGCAAGCCCTGTACAACCGGGCGGACATGGAACAATACATGGGCCGCTCCAATGCCAGGGCCCAGAAAACGGCGGCAGCGGGCACACTGCTCTCCGGCTTCGCGCAAGGAGGCAACTCTCTGCTTAAATGGTAAGCTGCCACCCCTTGAGGACAAAAAACCTCAGCGGGCAATCCTTCCCGCTTCCGCAACGTCCGCCGGAGCGGGAGGGAAATCCGGCATGACACCGCCTATCCCCACCCGCAACTCCACCGGAATCGTCATCCAGCGAACCGTCCCCTGGTACAGGACTTCCACATTCACAAACTTGACGGAAGAATCAAACAGGTAGGACCTGCCTATACCTCCATGGTCCATGTGCTGGAACGTAGGCCTGGGCGTTATCCTCTTTCCGTCCAAATCGTGAAACAAAAAACCCCTCGGGTGGAAAATGCTGTTGGAATACACCATGAACCTCCAGTTCGTGCCCGGAACCTTGTCCAGATGCGGAACTTTGTCTTCCTTATTCCTGGTCACCTTCATGAGCACCTTGCCCAGCTTGGAAATATCCACGACATCCAGAATGCCCATACCCTCCCTTACGGAAACGGGATCAGTCATGGAAACGGTACTCCCGGACTCTTTCAATTCAACTGTCCCGAAATCCAGAATCTCCATTCTCTCGCTGATGGGAAAAATAAAATTCCCCTTCAGTTCAAACCAGCGGGGCGTATCGGAAGCGGGCAGAACGACCTCCAGCATCACCTCCACGCCCACCAGCGGCCTGTCCTTGACAGAAAACCCGGAAAGCTCCGTTCTCGTGATCTCCAGTTCGGTTCCGTCGGAACCGGTCACCGTCAAATCCTGGTCCGCCCGCTCCATCCCAAGCATCCCGGAACCGGGAAATACGCAACGCAGCAGCATCTGGCACACCCGATAAGAATCGCCGTGCCTGTTGCTCCGTTTCTGGAATCTCAGGGAAGCCAGCTCCACGCAAATCTTTTCGCCTTCATCTTTCCCGGCGAGGGCAATCTGCGGCAGGGCATCGGAAGCCGCCAGGAGCGCGGAACTCCAGCAGACGGCCAGTAATATTCCCGGTAATTTCATTTAAGCATCAACACGGGTCACGGAGCCATCATACCTCCCGCTCCGATTCTTAAATCCAGGGGAATCCGCCGCAAGGCAACCTTGTTCCAATAGGACACCGTTACCTTCAGAGAACGGATCTTCTCCGGTACGAGATACCCTGTCTCCCAAAATCTGCTTTTTCCGCTTTCCTGCCCGGAACTGGGAAAAAAGCTGCTTCCCTGTCTCCACGCATATTCCGGAAGGGCCATTCCCTCCTCGTCCCTGACAAGGAACGAACTAAAATGGAAATCCATATCCCCCTCCACCTTCAATCCCCAGGCCTCCGGATATTTCTTCAGGGAAAGAGTCACCTCTTTTCCGGAAGAATCCGGAAGCGGAACTCGTACCCTCGCCTCCTCTTTCTCCAGGAAAAACGTCACCGGGTCCAGCTCCGCGGTCTCTTCTCCAAAGGCGAAGAGCAGGCTCCCCCGCAGGCGCACCCACTCGGCAGAAGAATCCGGAGCCGGAGAACGCATGCAAATCCTGACGGGATCTCCGTGAAAAGGCCGCTGGCTCTTTTCCGACTCCGAACAAACATGGGAAATCTTCAGCACGTTTCCGCTGGAATCCGTACAGGTGATGTCTTCCGGATTCTGTTCGTAATAAACGGGAGCCCCAAGCTGGTCTTCATAACGACACAGCAGCCTCAGCATCATTACGGGCGGCCGCAGGGAAAAACGCAAGGCGGGGCGCACATCCATGCCGCACAACTCCAGGCGCGGATGGCCCAGCAGCGCCGCCGTGGGAGCAGGACAGCCGGCTTCCACCGCCATGCAGGAAAAAATACATGCACACAGCGCCTTCATGGGAGAGAACGAGGCGCAATCTAACAAACAGCCAAAAACAGGCAAGAAAAAAGATCACCCCTTTCCAACATGCAAAGGCGTCCCCGGCAGCCATGACATCCTATAAAACTTCCAGAATCTTTTCCTGTTCGTTCTGTAAATTGCATGCTTCATTAAAACATTATCATCTTCGGAAATGAACTTTTCTTCCGTATCGCACTGAATGGCCATTCCTCCTCGTTTCTTATTTCAATCATAAAGGCGTTCATAGCCTGTAAACTGGACAAAGCGGAGTCAGTATTCGCACTGTTTATGGCTGGATGCCATCACGCCGGCTTATCCCAGACAAGTCATTTGTCCGCATCTCAACTTCCACAGATATTGCCTGTGGTAACAATGCCCTGGGCGTCAACCGGTGTTGGCCTCATGTTCAAAGTGCAACAGGCGGCGACGTTAGGGCTCTCATCAGTCTTTTTTCATGACGGGAGATGCAGCCCTTTCCAAGAATTTCTCCAACTCCAAATATAATGCAGCTGATTCAAATATCCTAATTTCTGGCTGTTCCATATTATTATCATTTCCATCTACTTCTTGTATCCAAAATAACTTTTTGTGATACTCCTGGCGCCCAACTTCTTTTTCTGCAAAAATATGATTTGTATTATTTATCATACACAACAAATAGGGCTTTTTATCTATCGTAACGTAGAATATAGCCAATGTACCTATAAAAGGAAAAGTGCTTTCCGTTTTTCCTTCCACAAACAAATTATATTTACTCAAAATATCCCTCAGCTCATTACTTTGCTTTAAAGATAACTCTGTAACTTGAAATTTTTTCCCATCTTTATAAAATGACGATTCTGTATATAGGTCAAATCCTCTATACTCCTTATCTGGCATTTTACCACTTGTAATGCTGCCAAAAAAAACAACTAAAAATAAAATAAAAAATGACTTCATAATAGAACAATAATATTAAAATTTCACGGCTTATTCAGAGCAAATCTTTCTGGCCGCCTGGTTTTGCACGTTCTGAACTGAGGCTCATCATAGTTTATAATAACTGTATAAGGGATTATTCCAAGAATAAATTCCACTTTCTACATCCTTTTCCAACCTTATCTCCTGAATCAGGAACGACAATGATAATTTTAGAACTAGAATTCCCACGATCGCGGTTATCCATATAATTCTATTATTCACAGAGTCATACGAATTCCATTCACTCAGTTCGTAGATAGCCCCCTTGTCGATCCGTCTGTCGTCTACAGGACTAGAGTATCGATAATGTAATAAACGAGGGCCAGTTCTTCATTGCCCATCGCTCTGGGCCCCCTGCACTGGCCTGAGCAAGGTCTCCAGTGCCGGTCACGGTCCCATAGAATGAGTAGTCATAAGCCGCCATGATCGTTCCATGTGCGTCGAAGACTTCCGGAACGTTCCTGTTGAAGCCCATGCCGTACCAGTACGGGGCATTGTCCTGCTTCAAGGCCAAGAGAAGCGTGGCAGCCGGTTCCAAGGAATCCCGCAAAAGTGTCCGAAGCACGTTCCAGCTATTGAGCATATTCAATGTCGTCATTTACGAATAGCCGCGGTACAGATAGTGTTCATGGCTGGTGACTGTCCCGTTGACGATAACTTTCTCATATACCTTCGTCCCTGGGAGCCGTAGCCGCATTATTCCACCACCATGCTTCCGTCCCGGTTGTGAAGTTAATCAATCATCCAGTTGCTCTCGCTTTAGTTTGGAATCTTATCAAATAAAACTTTCTTGGATTCCACTCGAATAGAAATTATTTTTCTTTTAATAGTTAATTTAATGGCGGTAAAATAGATTTCCAATCGAAAGTTTCTAAATTTTTATCTTTTAAAAAATCCTTTAAAGTAATAATCTCTTGTATATTAACTGATGAGCTATTATCTAAATTACATTTTATAAATATTGGCAAAGATTTTACTATTTTATCATGTTGAGAATTTTCTACAGTATTTATATATTTTCCCATTTTATTGAAAATTCTATTATCTTTAATAGAATCTATGCACAATAAACTTAAAATTATTATCATTGTATTCATCTTGTCACTCCTCCTTTTTTTCTTTACGACAATATGTTCTCCATTGTCCTGACATTTTTCCATCTTGGAAGTATATTTTATCCATCCCTAGTTTAATAATATACTTGATCATATAGTTTTGAACCTTGGTTGGTTATGCCTGTGACACGATTCCCATCTACTCCTAATTTAGATTCAAAAGGAGGTATTTTTTTGAAATTACTAATGGAATTGTACGTCCTACGCAATGAACTTCAATTCCAATTTGCTCTGCTTCGTGAGAAAAGTATGCTAAGCAAATGATTTCTCTTTCACATTCCTGGCATTGAGTCTCATTTTGTGTACTGTTTTTTCTCCATTCGAGTACAATCTCCCATAAGAACTTCTCGAATAACATCAAGAAATATGTTTAAATCTACATTTTTAGGTATCTTTTCTGGATCGGGAGACAGTGGTTTTGTCGTTCCACATGCAATTCCGATACAATTACCTTCTGTTTCTGTGTTCGGAATGACTATGCCGCTACCATCATTGGATAATAACCCGAGGTTATCAATATTTAAATTATTTTTCACGAACCCGTACAAATTCCATCCCCTCTTCAGCACGGGATCCCTGTTGATGCACCTGCCGTCTGTAGGATTATAATAGCGGTAATTGTAATAGACCAGTGCGAGTTCTTCATCGTTCATCTCTCTGGGCCACTGCACTGGCTGGGGTTGCCTTTGGGAGAAGTAATGGGAGTATTCATAAGACATTAAAGAGTTAAAATTGATGAATGAAACGAACTGTGGGTAATCTTCAATGATCGTTTTCCAATATCATTATTTCAGATTCAGTACCAACAAAATTTATTTGAAAATTTCTGTTTACTTACAAAACATAGTGAATTTTTTCTATATTAAAATAAGAATATAATTTTTACACTAAGCATCTTACCACTATCGATATAAATATTATCTATTTTTTGGTGGAAATTTACCATAAATGCTAAATTCTTGTTTGTACTAGTCAGGTTCCCGTAAAAAGTCCATTCGATGAAAAAAGAATGTTTGATGACTCAGTAGTTTGTTTTCACCCAATTTTCTTTAAACATTAAAATTGTGCGATTTATAGACCTAGTTTCGATTTTTGGAGCCTTAAGCCCATCCTCTCATCTGCAATTCCGACGACTTCTTCCGATGAATCGCGAGTATAAAAAACTTTGCCGCTGCCGGGTGTGTTATACCTTTCACATACCCTCTGCATAGGTGTGTTGTACGACCTAATGATCTACGAAGTCTACAAGAATTACGAGAAGTCTTCATACTTTCCAGCTCTTCTGCCAGCTATTCGTAATTCTGGTAATGACCCTTTTCTCCTGCGGTTTCCGCCACTGCAACAAACATGGTGGTGTTAAAGTAGGGCCGTTTTCCTCCCGCTCTAGCATGCTTTCCCAGGCTTTTAACGCCTTTCAAACAAGGCTGCAGAACAAAAAATCTATATAATACCTTAACTTATAAGCTTTATAAGTGGCGTCCCCGGTAGGAATCGAACCTACATCTAGTCTTTAGGAGAGACCCGTTCTATCCATTGAACTACGGGGACCGGACATTGTCCGTGCAGGACAATAAACGGGAAAATTCCGGGGCTCAAGCAAAAAGCGGCACGATTGCGCCATAAACCTTGATTTTGAACGGTTATTTTTCTAGTTTGGTTTTCATGAGGTTTCTCTCCGCTGCCTGTTTTCTGTCGCTTCTGTACTCTTTCACGGGATGCTGTGCCTATGGCTATACCACTTTCCCCGATGCGCGCGCCGCCATACGCGCCACCTACCATCCTCCCTTCACCCCTGACCAGACGGGAGCAAAACTGGAAAATTTCAAATACTATCCCTACCACCTCTATTGGGAAAGCAAACGCATCCCCCTTCCCTTTTTGCACACGCTTCTGCCGGAAGCCGCTTCAGATTATGAACTGGCCGCCACCTATTCCGTCTTCCAGGAGCCGGAATCCTCCATTGCGCTCCGGGGGAATGAACTCTACTGGGCTGCGACGGCTCAAGGAACCAACATTCCATATTATGTCAACAGCGCTCCCTTGTGGAAAGGCAGGTGGATCACTATCCTCAGAGACCATCTTCCGGCCTGTTTCCCCAGTGAAACTTTCCCATCCTGGTTTCATCCATATCTCGATCTGGTGGAAGCCCGGATGTATGATGATATCGCACGTCGGCTCCAGCAGGAATACAGCAGGAATTACGTTCTCCGCGGCGTTACCGCCCTGCCGCCCACTCTGGCGCAGGAACTTAAAACGACCTGGAAGGAATGCCTGGAAACTGCCGTCCTTGACCTGCCTGTGGAAGTTTTTGAAAACTGCGACCAGGGATACTGCTATTATTCTGCAACTCCAGGGCTGGTGGCGACGGAATTGCAGTTTTCCCGCCGCACACTCCCTCTGAAACGCCAGATGTTCCACATTTTCCGCATTCTTTTTGATGCGGCAAGCATGGATGACTTCACGCCCGGTACGCAGCGCATGCTGATGAAGCTGTGTGCTGATGCCCGCAGCACTGCTGCTGAAATGAAAAAAGCACCGCCGCATGGAATATCCATTTCGGAGTTGATGAGCAATTTTTTCCCTCCCTTTCCGGACGATGGATACGAGTTATGGGAAGGGAAAAATCCCCCTTTGCGCCATGACAAGCACCTGAAGGAAGATACCATTAAAGAATGCATGGCTCTTCCCCTCTCAAGGAATCCGGTGTGGAAAGACCTGTTTCCCAATACTCCGGAGGTCACCACGGCCTGGATGCACGTTTATCCGGAAGGACCATGCTGCGGCGCATTTATCCACCAGGGCTTTTTGCATGTAGCCACCACAGAGCTCGGACTGCCCTTTTACCGCATGCACGATTTCAGCCGGATGGATAATCCCCCGTCCATGTCGCCTTATGAGTTGTGGTGGGACGGGACGGGAATGAGGGTCCAGCGTTTCTTTTTGAAGCTGGAACCTGCCGCGGAAAAGGAGTTGAAAACCTATCTCCGCCTGCTTGCCCGGTCCAGGAGCAACAAAAAACTCCAGGAGACCTTCCCGGACATTCTCTTCCATACGGATCTGGGAGAGGAGGGGCTGATTCAGGAAAACCCGGAGGAAGACTCCGGACAAGGACCGGATGATGATCCCGGTTCCCTTGCACCCGGAATATCAGGAATTCTGACGGATATTTACCGATTCCGGAGGTGGGTAAGAATGGATTATCTGCAGGAAGGCTCCGAAGAACTGAAACGGCTCCGGAAGGACAGAAGGGAACTGGAACGGTATTTGGGAAAACATCTTCCGGCAAAGAAGGCGGACGCCCCGCCCGCAACGCAACGGGGCGCACAAAAGCCTTGAGCCGGGAATGGAAGAGACGTAGCGTTGGTTCATCATCCCCCCTGTTCCGCCATGCTCAATTTCATTTACGACAACAAGACGACGCTCATTTTCGGTAAAGGAACCCAGCATGAGGCAGGCAGGCTCCTGAAACCGTTCGGCAAAAAAATCCTGCTCCATTACGGAGGCGGCAGCATCAGGCGTTCCGGCCTGTACGACTCCATTACGGCATCCCTGAAAGCCGCAGGCGTGGAATATGAGGAACTTGGAGGTGTCCAGCCCAACCCCACGCTACCCCTGGTGTACGAAGGCATCCGCCTGTGCCGGGAACACGGCCTGGGCATGGTGCTGGCCGTGGGAGGCGGCAGCGTGATTGATTCCGCCAAGGCAATTGCCCTGGGCGTTCCTTACGGCGGAGACGTCTGGGATCTGTACCTTTCCAAAAAACAGCCGGACTTTGAACCGCTGCCCGTTGCCACGGTACTGACCATCCCCGCCGCCGGCAGCGAAAGCAGCCCCAACACGGTCATTACGAATGAAGAGACCAGAAGGAAGCTGGGCTACGGGGCTCCCGCCCTGCGGCCCGTGTTCAGCATCATCAATCCAGAGCTGTTCTTCACCCTTCCCCACCGCCAGATGGCCAACGGCGTGAGCGACATGATGAGCCACATTTTCGAGCGCTATTTCACCCGGACCCTCCATACGGACCTTTCCGACGGCCTGTGCGAGGCCACCCTGCGCACCATCATGAGAAACGCCCGCATCCTGAACGGCAACCTGCATGATTACGATGCCTGGGCGGAAATAGCCTTCTCCGGCAACATCGCCCATAACAACCTGCTGGGCGTGGGCCGGGAGCAGGACTGGGCCTGTCACGCCATGGAACACGAACTCAGCGCCCTGTACCATGTGGACCACGGAGCGGGCCTGGCCGTCGTCACCCCCGCCTGGATGAAGTACGTTTCCTCCCGGCACCGGGACATGTTCCTTCAATTTTCCCTCAACGTGATGCGCGTGGAAGGCTCCTGCCGGGAGACGGAAACCATCATCCGGGAAGGCATTGCCAGGCTGGAAGGATTTTACAGGGAACTGGGGCTGCCCACATCCATGGAGGAACTGGGAATCCGGCCTGAAGATTTTCCGCTGATGGCGGAACAGGCCATCAGCGTACGCGGCCCCGTCGGAGGACTGGAAAGGCTGGATGCGGAAGACGTCCGGAACATCTACCGGCTGGCCTGCCGTGATGGCGGGAACTGACCGCCGGCAGCCCGAAAAGAACGGTACAGGGAAGCGGCTCTGACCCTGCTCCGCCGGAACGCCTGCGGCCCCCTCCGCAACAGCGCACCTCACGCCGGCAGTGCGGAAACCGAAGCATGACCGGAAAAAGGGAAGACAGGGAAGATACCGTCCGGAGCATGCAGTCACCCATCAATCATTTGAAATGAAACAGGGCTGCATGTTGACAGGCAGCCTTTCATGAATATGTGTCCTCCCTCCGTCCCGCGTCATCTTTCCCCATTTTGTAACCTACTTGTAACTTGCCAAACTCTTTTTGTCAGGTAATGTGGTGGAATGAACAAAATCTTTTCCGCTCTTCTTTTGGCGGCGGCTTTTCTGGTTTCCGGAGTGCCGTGTACGGCAGCCGTTCCTGCCTTCGCTCCGGAGCAACGGGAGCAGTCCATCAAGGACATGGACAAACTTCTGGATAAAAGGCTCTTCAAGCAGGCCGCGGAACAGGCCCTGAAACAGCTTAACGAATACAACGACCAATACAGCGGAAAGGATCTGGCCCTCTACTACCGCGCCCTCCAAAATTTGAACGCTCTGAACGATTCCACGAATCTGGACACCATTCTTCAGGAACAAATGAAACGCCATGGAGAAAACCCGTGGTTCCTGATGGCCGCCGCCGAATTGTATCAGACAGCCAGCCACACGTTCAAGCTGGCGGACGGCAAGTACATCCGAGTCAACCGGTCCTGGGAAGGCGAATATTCCGGACAAAAGAGGGACAAGGTGGAAGCCCTGCGCTGCCTTTTGAAGGCCATGGACATCGCGGAACGGAACAAGGACATGAAACTGCTCGGCCTCGCACGGTTCATGATGGCGAAGGCATTCCTGAAGAACTATGATGATTACCGTTCTTCCTCCTCATTCCAAACTTATGCGGCCCTGGCCAATCTGACCGGACTTGATAAACTCCCAGGCTACGTTTCCAACCAGGAAGCCTCCGAACTACGCAACATTTCCACGCTGCCCGTTGCCGTGAATCCGGCTACGGGAAAACCGGAAATCGTTTTCTACCACGCCTCCTCATCCTGGGATACGGCGGGGAACGACGGCGAACGCGTACGCTGGCTGCTGGACACCGCCGTCCGGGCGAACCCGGAATTGGCAAACGAGGTCAACCTGTTTACGGCATCCTGGTGCCGTGACCTGCTTTCCTACGCGAATACGGAGCCGTACCAGGAATTCGTGTACGGTCCGGGCAATGCGGGCTCGGTGGAGGGCATCAACCCAGCGGATTTGAAAACGGACCAGACCGTCGTCAGAACGGACCGGACGGACAAGGGCAAATTCATGCTCATCACGCTGCCTCCGGATTACGACTTCATCCGGATTGCATCCCGGGTGACCCCTTCCCCCTATCCTGCGGAACCCTACCTGGAGGCCACAAAGCTCATCAGTGGAGAGTTTCTGGCGCGCAACCAGCGCCCGGCAGCCGCCGATGTTCTGAAAAAGACCCTGCAAGTCTACAAGGACATGCTTCAGGCGCATCACAAACGCGGCAACGCCAAACCGACGGAGGAAGACGCAGAGACTACAGTGACATATACGGATGACGCTACCGATTTTCTTCAGGCGGAAATTGCCTCCATTACGGAACCCAACGGAGCATTTGAGGAGGACGCAAGAACGCTGCTTTCCGGAGAGTCCGTCTCCATGGCGTTCATTTACCGGAACGCCGCCAGCGCCTCCATCACGGCACGTCCCGTCAATGTCAGGCTGTGGCAGGAGGAGCGCATGAACACCCTTCTTGCCTCAAAAAAACTGGGGAAAAAATATGAAAAAAAATATTCCAATTTCAATACCCTTCTTTCCAATCTTCTGAGGGACAAGTCAGCCGCCCGTTACCTGGGAAAGGAAATCAAGGGAGAAAGCATCAGCCTGGACCCCGGAAACCAGCACCTGAACCGGATCGCCCAGCTACCCATCCCCGCCACCCAGCCGGGCTGGTACCTCCTGACCGTCACGCTGAACAACGGCTATCAGTTCCACCGCCTCCTCTCCCTGTCCGATCTGGTGCTGATTCGCCGTTCCATTCCGGAAGGCAATCTCTGGTTCCTGGCGGAAGCCAGAACGGGAGCTCCCGTGGAAGGCGGCAAAATCAGCCTGCTGCGCTACAGGGAGGACAAAACACTTCAAACAAAACAAGTGAAGGGCACCACGGACAAAAACGGTGTTCTGGTAGAAACACTGTCTCCGAACGACAGCAATTCTCCCACCTACTATAATCTCCTGGGCATCGCCACACATGGAGACAGCTACACAGTAACAGGAGAAAGGAATGTTTGGTACTCCGGTGAATCTCGAATGTCCCTGAACAACAAGGCCTCCAACTCCTATGGCTGTTTCTTCCTGGAAAGCCAGCCCGTTTACCGGCCGGGCCAGACGGCCCGGTTCAGAGGGGTCCTGTTCCGTCCGGACTTCGCCAATCCCGGCACGAAAGACTGTGCCGGAAAAAAATTGACGCTGACCATCCTCGGCCCCACCGGGGACAAGGGAATTTTTCCGGAACAAACAGTCACCACGGACGCCACGGGCGGATTTGACCTGGAACTGCTCATTCCCAACGGAGCGCCTCTGGGCCAGTACAGGGCAATACTGGATTTCAGAGAGTTGGACCGTACCCTGTACGCCCCCCTATTCCGGATGGAAGAATACAAGAAGCCGGAATTCACCGTCAAAATGGACGCTCCGGACAAGCCCCTCAGGCTGGGACAGCCCATCCCCGTTTCCGTCCAGGCGGACTATTATGCGGGAGGCCCGGTGAACGAAGGAAAAGCCACCATCACCATCACCCGTACCCTGGGAGCGAATGTCTGGACCCCCTACTGGAAATGGAGTTGGCTGTATTCCAGGGAGTCCAGCCCCTATTACATCTATTTCACGCCCGACCCTCCCCTCACGGTGCTGGAAAAAACCATTCCCCTGAACAAAGAGGGCAAAGCCTCCGTGGAACTGTCCACGGAACAGGACGCCAGGGACTTCGCCTCCCAGGACATAACCTACCGTGTTTCCGTCAGCGTCACGGACGCCTCCCTGAGGGAAGTTTCCGCTTCCGGTCAGGTGATCGCCACCTGCCGCCCGTTCAACATCTTCACCTCCCTGAACCGGGGATACGCCCCCGCGGGAGTTCCGGTCCGGGCCACCATCACGGCAGCCACGGCGGACGGTGTCAAGATAGGGAAAGCGAAGGGAAAGTCGGTATTGTACCGCATCCATGAGGATTCCAGCCGCCAGCCCCTGGCGGAATGGAACGTGGCGACCAATGAAGAAGGCACGGCTTCCCTTACTTTCCAGACAGAAGATTCCGGCTTATACCTCCTGCAAACAACGCTGGAGGACAGCCAGGGCAGCAAGGTGGAAGGCTCCCACCAATTTCTCTCCTACGGCAAGGGTGAACGGCATCCTTTTAAAATCAATCCCCTGTCCATCACTCCGGACAAGAAGGAATACGCCCCCGGAGAAACAGCCAGCCTCCTCATTGCGTCCGACTATCCGGACGCCCATGTCTGGACCTTCCTGCGCAACTCATGGAAAAACGAATCCCGCCGCTTGGTCGCGCTGGACAGGCAGACGGCCCTGGTGGAATGCCCCCTGACCAGGGAAGACATGCCCAACATGGGCGTCAACGCCTTCACCGTACGGAACGGGGAACTGCACCAGGCATCCGCGGAATTGCTCCTGCCGCCGGCCAGCCAGATGCTGGAGCCTGCCGTCTCTCCGTCCAAACCCCAGTACCAGCCGGGCGAAAAGGGTCGTGTGACCGTACAGGTCAAGGGGCCGGATGGAGCCCCCGTGAAAAACGGCATTGTCACGCTGGCAGTCTATGACAAGGCGCTGGAATACATTGCCCGGCCCAACGTCTCCGACATCGCCAAAACCACGTGGGGAAGGTTGAATGAAACCAGTTTCGTCAATCTCAGCGCCATGCAAAACAGAAGGGCGGAAACGCAGAAAGGTCCGAACCAGCCCTACTTTCAACTTCTCCTCAGACCGGATCTGCCCACACCATTCATAGGCCGCGGCAACGGCTTCGTTACCGGAGGAAACAGATCGGGAGATTTTGCCATAAGCAAACGATCGGTAATGCTGGCAGAGTCCGCAGCATCTCCTCTTGCAGCGCCAGCCATGGCGGCAATGGGTGAAGCAGGAATGGCGGATGCCTTTGGAGGAGAGGAGGCGGCAGCCGGACAGCAGGATTCCTCCCCCGCGATTCAACTGCGCACCAACTTTGCGGACAGCATCAAGTGGTGCGGCACGCTCCCAACGGACGAAGAAGGAATGGTCGCCGTCCCGGTGGACATGCCGGACAACCTGACCACGTGGAAGGCGGCTGCCTGGGTGGTCACCTCCGCCCTGCAGGTAGGGCAGGCTTCCGCGGAATTCCTGACGACGAAGGACTTCATGGTCAGCATGCAGGCGCCCCGCTTCTTCGTGGAAAAGGACATCGTCATGCTCAGCGCCATCGTCCGCAACCGGACGGACAAGGACGTGCAGGCCCGCATTTCCATCACCCTGAAAAACGACTGCCTGAGCCTGATGCCCGGCAATTCCCCCACCCTAGACGGACTGGCCGCCGGAACGGACAACGCCGCCATAAGGGAAGTGACCGTTCCCGCCCAGGGGCAAGTGACCGTGAACTGGTGGACCACGGCCCGCAGGGAGGGAACCGCAACCGTTGCCATGGAAGCGGCCGCAGGCTCGCTGGGGGACGCCATGCAGATGGATTTCCCCGTGCTGGTGCATGGCATGAAGCAGCTGCACGCGGACAGTACCGTCCTGCTGCCCGAGGATCGGGAACGGCAGCTCACCGTCAACCTTCCGCAGCAAAGGCGCAGGGAGGAGAGCAGGCTCGTCGTGAAGGTCTCCCCCAGCATCGCCCTGAGCATGGTGGAAGCGCTGCCCTATCTAGCGGAATACCCCTACGGCTGTGTGGAGCAGACACTCAACCGCTTCCTGCCCGCCGTCATCGTGGCGGACACGCTCAAGCAGCTGGGCCTGGACCCCGGCCAGGCGCTGGAAAGCCACCGCAACCTGGACCCGCAAACCATCAGGGACAAGGCGTTCTATGATAGAGTCATGAAACGTCTGGAACGCAATCCCGTATACAGCGAACGCAAATTGAAGGCCATGGCGGAAAAGGGCATCCGCGACCTCCGGGAAAAACAGCTTTCCAACGGCTCCTGGGGATGGTTCGGCGGAGCGGACCAGGGAGACCCGGTGATGACCGCCCACGTCGTCCACGGCCTCAAGATTGCCGGAAACACGGCCAAGATACCGGGAAACATGCTGCTCCGCGCCGTGTCATGGCTGACCGGCCACCAGAACAGGCAGCTGGCCCTGCTCGTCAAGGGGGACGCCTACCGGAAACTGGAAAAACAGCCTGACAGCCCGGCAAAACAAAAGGCCATCCGCGAACTTGGAGACTACCGCCTGACGGCCTCCGCGTCAGACGTGCTGATTTATTCCGTGCTTGCGGAAAACGGCGTCCGGGACCTCCAAATGGAACGCTACCTGTTCCGCGACAGGCTGGAACTCCCGGTCATCAGCCAGATCCAGCTTGCGGAAATCCTGCTGGACGCCCACCGCATGGACGACTTCAAGGAAATCATGCCCGTCATCTCCCAGTTCCTTCAGCAGGACGACTCCCTGCAAACCGCATGGCTGCGCCTCCCCAACCAGGGCTACTGGTGGCGCTGGTACGGCAGCAATGTAGCCACCCAGGCGGCTTACCTGAAACTGATGGCCAAGAGCGATCCCAAAAACCCAGTCACGTCCCGGCTGGCCAAATGGCTGCTCAACAACCGCGCCAACGGCTCCTACTGGGATTCCACGAAGGATACGGCAGACTGCCTGGAAGCCCTGTCGGCCTATCTCTTCCAGACCCGGGAAGGCATGGAAGACATGGAGGCGGAAATCCTCTATGACGGCGTTCCGGTGAAAACCGTTTCCAGTACCAAGGAAACCCTCTTCACCTTCGACAACGAATGGAACATGAGCGGCAAGGACCTGACGGACGGCCAGCACCGCATCACCATCCGCAGGAAAAAGGGGAACGGCAACATCTATGCCGGCTCCACGCTCAGCTACTTCTCCCTGGAAGATCCCATCCCCGCCGCAGGAAACGCCGTCACCGTGGAACGTTCCTACTACCGCATTGAAAAAGAAACGGTAAAGGAAGACTCCGTAAAGGATACGCAGACGGACGCCGGGGAACTCGTCTCCCGCGGGCGCGACCAGACCCGCCGCACACTGCTGAAAGACGGAGATATCATCGCCAGCGGAGACATCATTGAAGTGGTGATGAGCGTAAAAACGAAAAACGACGTGGAATACCTGATGCTGAGTGACCCGAAGCCGGCTGGCTGCGAATCCCAGGACACCGTCAGCGGATACGCCTGGATGGGCACCGTCTCCGGCTACAAGGAAATAGGCGACGAGGAAATACGCGTCTTCCTCTCCTCCCTGCCGATGGGCGAATACCAGATCAGCCACCGCCTCCGCGCCGAACGCCCGGGCAGGTTCAGTGCCCTCCCCGCCGTTCTGGAAGCCATGTACGCTCCGGAACTCCGCGGCAACAGCCGGGAACACAAGATCAGCATTTCCATGCCGAAGCCGTAACTCCGGGAACAAAGAAACGCCGCATCCCCCTGCGGCGTTCTCTGCACTGCATGAAGGGCACAAGTGTACCACAGGGAATACGGTAAAAACTCTTGCATTCCTTCCCTAGAGGCGGACAATGCCGCCCCCGCAAACGCGGGACGCCAAGATGGAACCCGGAACCTTGAAGGGACACGCCGCCATGGGTGCGGCCGCCGTCATCTGGGGGCTCATGTCCCCGGTCAGCAAGCTGGTCATGCAGGGAGGAGAAGTAAGCTCCGCCTCCCTGGCTACGTTCCGGCTGCTGGGCGCCGCCGTGCTGTTCTGGCTGGCTTCTTGCTTCGTGCCCCGGGAAAAAATCGACCCGCGCGACCGTCTGAAGCTGTTTTACGCCTCCCTGTTCGGAATCATCTTCAACCAGATGGCCTTTACCGTAGGCGTGGGTTTCACCTCCCCGGCGGATGCCGCCATCATCACGACCATCACCCCCATCCTGACCATGATTCTGGCGGCCTTCGTGCTCCGGGAAATGATCACGGGCCGGAAGGCGGCGGGCGTATGCGCCAGCGCCGTCGGGGCCGTCCTGCTGATTACCGGGGGCAGCCACGCTCCGGCCGCACCAGGAGACAACAACCTGCTGGGGGACATCCTCTGCCTGGCATCCCAGTGCAGCGTGGCCGTTTACTTCGTGTTCTTCAAAAGGCTGATCGGCAAATACTCCCCCGTCACGCTGATGAAATGGATGTTCACATACGCCGTATGCGCGTGCCTGCCCTTCACCTTCCGGGAAGTCTCCTCCGTTCCCTACTCCAGCCTGCCCCTCCAAACGTGGACGGGCATCGCCTATGTGGTCGTGCTGGCCACCTTCGTCAGCTATATCTGCCTCTCCTTCGCACAACAGCGTCTCAAGCCCACCGCAGTGAGCATGTACAACTACTGCCAGCCGGTCATCGCTTCCTCCGTGGCCGTCCTGTGGGGCATGGACCAATTCGGCTGGCTGAAAACGCTCTCCGTCCTGCTGGTCTTCACGGGGGTCTTCCTGGTAACGCGCGGCAAGGCGGCGGCAGCCATGCAGGAACAATAGACCAATCCGCTCTACCCGGAAAACCGACAGCAAACGCGCCGGAAACATGCTGATAAGAGGAGGCACGCCCTCCCTACGCACGCGTTATTTACGCGTTATTGGAGGCACAAACTTCCAGACCTGGAATGGGGGTGCTCATTCCCAGAACTTCTTCAATTCGGGAATCCCGCCGATAATATCGCTTCCCTTCTGGCTGCATGAGACAAGCATGGGTTCCACGGAAAAAATGGACGCCCCATTCCGGACCAGGCGCTCCCAGATGCGGTCCGCCTCTCCTCCCCAGTGCCGCAGGGCCTGAGACATGACCGGAGCGAACGAAGGGCGCAAGGCAAAGGCAGTCATGCTGCGGACGTCTCCCGTGACGCGCATCCACCCATCCCTCTCCTCCACCCCTCTTTTCCCGTGATGGAGCATCATGCACGCGGCCTCATCAGGAACCCGGCGGAACAATTCCTTCAGTTTCACGTCCAGGGACTCCACCGGCTCCGCATCATCCTGCAGAATGAGCACCCAGTCCTCCGTGCAAGCGGAGGCCCGCTCAATGGCGCGGCGCATGGCCCGCTTGCATCCGGTCACCCGGCAGACGTACTCCGGAGCCTGCTTGAGACGGGCCACGCCGTAGGCTTCCAAATCATTCCGTTCCTCCGGAGGAATGTCTTCCATGGCGGCGATGCGCACGCCATCCACCCATTCCCAGGCAAGCCCCTGCGCAGAGAGACGCTGTGCCATGGTTTTGCGTTTTGGAGAACCTGGAAAACTGACTACGAGTATCTTGTACATTCCCCGGAAATATGGTCCGGAACATGGAAAGTCAACAAATCGTAAAGGGAATGAGGAAGATACCCCATGTTCTTTCCAGGCTTGAAATCCATGACTGTTTGATTACCAGCATGATTAGGAAAAACATACGGATAAACATTTAATCCCCATGCAAAGACATGCCCCGGTCAGTAGGAAACGCCGCAGAACAAAACAACGCCGGCAGCGGTAAAAAAGAATGGAAAAGGACGCTTTTTCAGTTAACATTTCCGTACCGTTTCCCTGCCCTGCCCGCCCTCTCCGGAAACGGTATCCATTCTCCCTCCCATGCACCGTTTTTTTCTATCCTGGGACAAACCAGCCTGTTGCGCCGTGGCGGAACGCCTGCTTGCCGTGGAAATGGACTTCTACAAGCACGCGGTACTGGTCCCTACCCGCGAATCGGGCAGGCAGCTCAGGGAATTCCTGACGGCCTCCTGCCCGGAGAAAGCCGTGTTTCCCCCGCACGTGCTGCCGGCGGACCAATTCATCCAGCCGGAAGAGGAGGAAGACGAAGCCACCCGCCTGGAAGAACTGGCCGCCTGGATGCAATCCCTTGGAGACGCTCCCCACCGGCTCTACCCGCGCCTGTTCCCGAAGCGCATGCCGGATGACTTCTCCAGCCTTCTGGACATGGCGGCGGCCCTCCAGACCCTCAGCCATTCCATGCTGAACCACGGCGTCACCTGCGGACAGGCTGCGGACGCCTGCTCCGGCATGGACGAACGCTGGCCGGACCTGTCCCGCCTCTTTTCCCGGTGCAGCGGACATCTGGACGGATGGCAGCTCCGGAACCGGACGGAATCCCTGCTTCACGCAGCCGCCCCTTCCCACCTGGCGTCCACCCTGCTGGAAACGGGCGGTCAAATCATCGTCGCCTGCGTGCCCGATATCCCCCGGCCATTGAAACATGCCCTCCGCCATGCGGAAGAACAGGGCATTCCCGTGCAAATCTGGGTACACGCCCCGGAAGAGGAACGGGACACCTTTGACGACTGGGGCTGCCCCAGACCGGAAATCTGGGCTGAACGCGCCATCCCCATCCGCGAGGAACAAATCCGCGTAACGCCCGGCCCCGGCAGACTGGCCGCGGAAACGTGCCGCATCATCGCGCAAACGGCGGAATCCGGAAAAACGGACGTCGCCCTGGGCGTGTGCGACCCGGACATGAATGTGGCTCTGGACGCACGGCTCAGGTCATACGGCTGGGGCCTGTACAACCCGGAAGGCAGGCCTTTTGCCGGAACGGGCATCATGGACCTGCTGCGCCACCTCCTGCTGGCCGTGGAGGAAAACGGAAAGGCGCGGCCCGTATTCAACCTCATGCGCTCCTCCCTGCTCTGCGCCTCCCTGGACATCCGGGACCAGCAATACTGCTGCGCCTCCCTGGACAGGGTGCGGCAGAAATTCCTGCCGGAAACGGAGGAATACCTCCTCAAGCGCCTCCGTACCGACCATCCGGGAGCCATCCCGTCCGTGTGCAAAATTCTGGAATGGAGGGACCGCATGAAAGAGCCGCGGCGGCTGGGGGAACGCCTGCTCGCGTGGTATCCGGCGCTGGCTGCCGCCTATGGAGCGGACACGGAAGCGGCGGAAACCTTCCATTCCTGCATCTCCGGCCTGGCCCGCCTCCAGAAAAAAAGCGGCCTCTTTTCCGCTCCGGCTACGGCCCTTCAACTGCTGATGCGGTGCCTCCACGCCGCCCGCGTCAAGAACGGCAGAAAGGAACATGCGGTGCTGGATGCCCTGGGATGGATGGAACTCCATTTCCGCCCGGAAAAAAACCTCATCGTGACCGGACTGAACGAGGGTATCGTCCCGGAAGGGGGCATGGCGGACCAATTCATGCCGGAACCGCTCCGGGAATCCCTGGGCATGGACTCCTTTTCCCGGAAAAAGGCGCGGGACAGCTTCCTGCTCACGGCGCTGATCCACTCCCGGGAACGGGAGGGAAGCCTGTTCTTCGTCCTGTCCCGCACGAGCAGCAGAAACGATCCCCTGACGCCTTCCTCCCTGCTGATGCGCTGTGCGGATGAAGAACTGCCGCGCCGCGTGGAACTGCTCTTCCGGGAATGCTCCGCGCCGGAACCGCCCCTGCCCTACCGCCGCGGAGGCTGGCACATCCAGCCCGCGGAAGGCTGGAAGACGGCCACGGACATCACCGCCATGGCGCCCGGCTACCGGAACCCGTGGAAAGAGCGGGAAAAAGCCTTTTCCCCCACCACGCTGAAAAACTTCCTGGCCTGCCCCATGCGCTTCTGGGTGAGGGAAGCCCTGCACCTGAATGCGGACGAATTCCAGCCGGACAAGGAAGACATGGCCGCCAACGAACTGGGAACCATGCTTCACGACGTGCTGGAACAATTCTGCCGTCTTCACCCCTCCCTGGAGGACGGAATGACTACGGCTTCCCTGCAAAGGGAAATCGGGGAAATACTGGATGAAACATTCACGCGCCAGTACGGCAGCCGCCCGCTCATGCCCCTGCTTCTGCAGAAGCGCTCCATGGAACAGCGGCTGAACGTGTACGCGGAACAGCATTTGGAGGACCTCCGGAACGGATGGACATGCATCGCCTTTGAACAATCGGTGGAAAACTGGCGGCTGGGAGACTTCAGCCTGAGGTTCCGCATTGACCGCATTGACCGCCATGCGGACGGCTCCCTGCGGGTCATCGACTACAAGACGGGCAAGACGGACTCCTGTGAAAAAAAGCATCTGGGGACCATGAAGCGCCCGGATGCCCTGCCCCTGCTCTCCCCGGCCCTGCACCCTTACACCAGACGGCAAAAAAACGGAAAGGCGGTCCACTTCCGCTGGAAGGACCTGCAACTGCCCCTCTATGTACTCTGGGCCATGGAGGAATACTGCGGCCGGCCCACCGCCGCCTATTACGCACTCCCCGCCAATCCGCTGGACATCGGCATCTCCGAATGGGACACGCTGCATGACCCCCAGCCCGGATGCGACATGTGCGCCCTGGAAAGCGCCCGGTCCTGGATTCTGGAACTCATGCGCCTCATCCGTGAAGGGCGCGGCCTCATCACGGCGGAAGAACTGGGCTGGGACACCCCTTCCTATGATGTCTTCAAGGACCTCGTCTCCTCCAGCCATGAAACCCTTCAGGACCTGCTGGGACTGAACATCACACCCCACCTGCCGTTCTGACATGTCCGCCCTGACCAACATCCTCATCTCCGCCTCGGCCGGCACGGGAAAAACCTACCAGCTCTCCCTGCGCTTCCTGGCCCTGCTGGTACTGAACCGCGGCAGCCACCCGGAACGGCTCATCGCCGTTACCTTCACCCGGAAAGCCGCCGGGGAATTCAAGGACCGCATTCTGACGGACCTGGCGGCCGGTGCCACGGACTCCGCCGGGGCCGCCCGCCTCAGGGACCGGCTCTGGGCCGTCATCAAGGGAACGCCGGAAGAACCGGGACTCTGGCCGCAGGCCGCGGAATCCTGGAAGAAGGAACACCTTTGCCAGGAACGTTTCCGGCACATGCTCCGCCTGCTCGTCCAGCAGCTCTCCCGCCTCAACCTCTGCACCATTGACAGCCTGTTCGCGCAAATTGCCGCGACCAGCACCTTTGAACTGGGAGTCAGCGGCTTCAGCATGATAGACACCACCGCGGAAAAGCTTGCCCGCCGGGAAGCCCTGCTCACCCTGTACCGGGAATGTTCCCTGAACCCGGAACAGGAGCAAAGCTTTGAAGACGCCTTCCTCTCCGGAGCGGACTCCGACGCTGAAGCCGCGGATGCGGAAGACTCCATGGCCCGCAGGCTCAACACCTACCACGAACTCTTCCTGGATGAGTCGGATACCGGAAAATGGGGCAATCCCGCCACACTGGGCTTCACCCCGGAAGAACTGCTCCCTCCCGTTCCGCTGGAACGGTTCAACGCCGCGCTGCACGCCTTAATGGACCGGGCGCGGGACATGCCTGCGCCGGAAGGCAGGAACGGAGCAAAAAACAAAGAAATGTTCCTGCGTTTTCTGAACGGATTCTCGACATACGTCAAGCTGGGACGGCTGAAATTCCACGATACGGAAAAAAAACTCACCATGGAAGAGGCGCGGGAGAAATTCCGGGACTTCTGGTCTCCCCCCCTGGATGAACTCATTCAAAGCTGGCTGCGGATGGAAACCCTTCAGGCGCTGCACCGTACCCGCTCCACGCACGGCCTGATGCGCATCTTTGAGGATAAATACTCCGCCCTGGTCCGGAACAAGGGCAGATTCCTGTTCCACGACGTCACGCGCATGCTGGGGAACGGAGCCGTCACTCCGGAACTGAAAAGAGACCTGCAGTACCGCATGTACTGCCGCTACGACCACTGGATGCTGGACGAATTCCAGGACACCTCCCAGTCCCAGTGGCGCGTGATCAAGCCGTTCCTGGACGACCTGACAGACACCCGGGAGGAGCAGGAAGGCAGCATCTTCGTGGTGGGGGACCTCAAGCAAAGCGTTTACCAATGGCGCGGAGGGGATCCGGCGCTTTTCCGCTCCGTCGCCGGACAGCTCCATCTGGAGGAGCGCGGCATGGCCACCTCCTACCGCTCCGTGCAGCCCGTGCTGGACATGGTCAACGACATCTGCGACTACGCCCGGACGGCAGCGGACTGCGGACAGGCGGCGCTGGAACAATGGGGAGACTACCCGCCCCACGTTTGCGCGCCCTCCCTGGCCTCCCGCACGGGATGCGCCCGGATATGGCAGACGCCCAGGGCGGAGGAAACCTCCGCCAATGACCTGGTGTGCCAGGCCATGGCCGACATTCTGGAACAGTCAAACGCCCTGAGGCGCGGCCTGGACGTCGCCGTTCTGGTCAGCACGAGAAACCAGGCCCTGATCGTCCGGGAATGGCTGACTTCCCACGGCTGGCCGGCGGAAGTATGCGACGACGTGCCCGTGGGGCAGGACTCCCCGCTGGGGAAAACCCTGCTGTCCTTCTTCCGGTGGCTTCTTTCGCCGGGGGACGCCTTTATCTCCGGACTGCTCTCCCATTCCCCCCTCCATCCCCTCATCAGTCCGGACCGCAGGCCGGGCATGGACTGGAACGGCTGGCACATGGTGCTGGAGCGCGAGGGATACGCCGCCATCATGACGGAACTGGAAAAAAGAATGGCCCTGGCTGGGGTGGAGCTGACTGACTTCCACCGGGACCGCCTCTCCGTCTGGATGAACGAAGCGGAACAGGTGGACGAACGCGGCGCATCCCTGGACGAATGGATACGCCGCATGGAAGACCTGACGCGCCGGGAGGATCCCTCCGGAGGAATTGTCCGCATCATGACCATCCATAAATCCAAGGGGCTCGGATTCGACATGGTCATCCTGCCCCAGATAGGCAAGGACGCCCCCTTTGCGGACAGCCGCCATCTGACCCACTTTGTGAAAAGGGACGGGAACGGCCTCGTTGAGGGTATCGTCATGGCCCCTTCCAAGCAGGTATATACCGCCGTCCCCCAATTCCACGCGCTGTACGAATCATGGAAGGCGACACAGCAATTCGACGGATTCTGCAAACTCTACGTAGCGCTCACCCGCGCCAGGCGCGCCTGCCATATCATTCTGCCCGGCAGGGAAGGCAAGGGAGAACTCAGGACGGAATCCATGTGGAAAATCATCCGTTCCGCCGCTCTGGCCGCTTCATGCGGTACGGAAGACACGCTTCCGGAATCGGGCGCGGAATGCCTCTACTCGCGGGGGGAACCGGAATGGTATGCGGAACTTCCCGAAAAGGACACCCGGACCGAACCGGAAAACGCTCCCGAATGGCCCGTTCACAAGCCGCTTCTCAGGCAGCGCGTCTCCCCCTCCGGACTGGACGGGGAAAACGGCCTTTTCCGCAGCATGCACGATGCCGCCCTGCGGGAATCGGCCGCATTCGGGTCCGCCGTCCATGCCGTTTTTGAACGGATCACCCGCTGGAATGGGGAGGACAAACCGCACTGGGTCCTTCACCCCGTCACGGAAGCGGAACGCACCGTGGCGGCATGCATGGATGTACCCGCCATCAGGGAACTCTTCATGCCGGCGGAAACGGCAATCGTGATGAAGGAACAGCGCATTGAAGCCATTGACGGGAATGTCTGGATTTCCGGTGTGATTGACAGACTGGTCATTGACGGAGATTCCGCCTGCATCGTGGACTTCAAGACGGACCATGCGGACACGGCGGAACAGCTCCGGGAACGCCACGGAGCTCAGCTCCAGGCCTATGCCCGCATCGTCTCCAAAATCACCCGCATCCCCTGTGACCGCATCAGGCGTATGATCATTTCAACGCACTTGAAAACAGTTATCCAGGTATAGGTACGTCAGGCGGAAGAAGAGAACGCCGGCAGCAGGAAGCTTCAGCCTTTCCCTCCATCATCTTCACGGCCTCTCCGTTCCCTCCCAGAACAGGTGCCCGTACTCTTCCTTCAAGTTGAAATCCTCGCTCCACACATCCCTCAGCATGTCCATGTGTCCGGCACTCATGTCTCCGGCAGTCAGCTCACTGCGGGAATCCACATTGCAGAAAAACGGCTCCACCTTCATGACCTGCCGCATGTAATCGTTCAGCCTTTCAATGGGTATGACCACGTCAATGCGCGGAGCATGGTGGTAATACCAGGCCTGCCCCTCAAGATGCTGCTCAAAAACTCCGGGATGATTGCTCCGGTTCATGGAAATGAGCAGGAGCAGCGTATCAATCAGGGCGCTCTTCGTGCTGCACTCCCGGGTATAAGGATGAAAAAGGCCACGGTCGATGCACCAGGCGTAATTCGCCAGGTTGATGAAACGGTCCAGGGGATCCCGGTAAACCGCCACGTGCTTATAGTCCCCGTGTACCGTCTCATCATAATCCTGGTGGTACACCAAGTGGCGCCGGGCCACATCGTCCCACACCTTGGACGGGCTGCTCTGGTTGGGATGGAATCCCAGCTCGTGGAGGATGGTTCCCATCTGCGTGCTGTTGGCATTCTTGGGAATCAGGTAGAACAGGGTCCGGCTAGCCTCATGCAGGGTGAAATGCGGCCCCGTAACGCTCTCGGAAAAGCACGTCGTCCTGAAGCAGCCTTCCCGGCTGACCACGAAACAGGAATCCGTTGCCGGATTGTAAACGAGACGTTCCACGGAATGGTAACGGGGCCAGAACAGCAGGGAAGGCATGCCGCCTTCCCATTCAAGAATAATGGCGGAATCCTGCCCGCGGGACCGGAACAGGCGGTTCTTCTCAATGCGGCAGGTATCCTGCCAGGAGAAATGTATCAATTTGATCATGTTGCTAAGGACGATAGTTGATGAACTCATTCCTGTGCCGGATTCCGGCAGGAAGAAGCCCCTGAGCGCACGGCAATTGTTTTGCGGACAAATGGAAATGCGGCAGGAAGGCCACCTCATCCAACAAATTTATGGCCGCCGCATCAACACGCCTGCCACGTTTAACGCAAAACCGCATGCGCCGGACGCGTCACGCAGCCATTTCCCCGGGCCTCAATCCCGTTCCCCGGAACCTTTAAAACAACGCCGCGACTGGGGAACCCGGTCGCCGCATACATCCACACGGATGCTCTCAATCCCCAGGTAACGCGCTACCGAGCTGTTGATGAACTCATCCGGATCTCCGCTGCACATCCGCCACATGACGGAAACGTAAGGCGCCAAAGGCACCGGTTCATACGGAGGAACCACAATGTTTCTTTTTCCCTGCGCCAACTCATGGCGGATGAAGGCTCTCCTCTCCTCGCACTGGCGGTGGATGCGCGGAAAGGCGTCCAGATACCCGGCACATATCCACAGGGCCAGCCCTCCGGCCGCCGCCAGGATGCAGGCGGGAACCCAGGGCCTGGGCGCCCGGTCCATCCACACGCCGTACAATCCGAGCACGCCCGTCATCATCAGGACAGTGGCGGAAAACATGGCATGCCATGCCGGAACAACGCGCACGAAAAAGCTGACGGCCATGGCATGGGCCACCAGAATGAACAACAGGCTGGCGGAAACACGGTGCCCCGCCGTCCCACTCCATACACGCCGCCCCTGCCGCCACGCGAGCAAGGCCAGAGCCAGTACGGCGACGGCAAGCAGAACCTTCGGCAACCGCATGAACTCGTAAAAGGCATTCAACAATTCAGGAATGGAACCGAAGCGTTCCCCCCAGGACTGAAGAACGGCCGCCCCGCCGGCAGTCTCCGAATGCAGGCGGGCCGTATTGCCGGGCGCCAGCAGAAGGCAGGCTCCCCCTATGGCATGGGCGGCCCATCCCGCAAAAAACCAGCGGGGCAGGCTGCGCCCCTTCCAGCGGGCATACAGCCAGAACAAAAACAGCATGCCCAGGGAAGCCGGGACCTGGTTCTCATTGGTCATTCCGGCGGCAAACCCTGCCGCGCCAATCCAGAACCAGGAAAAAAGCCTGTCCTGAATCCGGGAACTCCCCGCCCACAAGCCGCGGTACAGGCACAGAAATCCCAACCATACGGCGGCCGCCCACGCGTAATTCGTCCCTCCGGACAGCCAGAACATCGTGATGCCCGGCCTGGAAGAAGAAGTCAGAAGCAGCAGCCCCCCCACAGTAAACAGCAGCACGTCCCGCCAGTCCCCAGGCCGTACCCGCCTCCCCCGCGCCAGATAAAACATCATCAGCGCCAGGGAAAGAACCACAAACGGATTAACCAGGCAGAACAGCCATTTCCCGGCCGTCGCGGTAAAAATAGCCAGAAACTCCCCCAGCCTGGGATTCCAGTTCAAGTAGGACCACCAGCAGCGTTCCAGCACCGGCCAGAAGGAAAGGCGGTGCTGCACCCCAAAGACGGAATGCATGAAACTGTCCCCGGTAAACGGAGTCCACCAAGTCAGGAGCATGGCATAAACCAGGAACGCCAGCACCACGCACCGGAACAGGACACGCACAGCAAAGGAACCCTTCATACCAGGAAGCCGGGAACCGCAGACCCCGGCCGGAGGGAAATTAATCCGTCACGGCCCTGAACACCGGATCAGGCAATTTGGAAGGCTTTTTGCCGAAAAACTCTCCCACGTCCTTGAACGTCACGAACAGGAAAAAGCCCATCAGCAGGAAGACGAACCCGAACTGGACGAACTCCAGAACCTTCACATTCAGGGGACGCCGGAAAATCAGCTCAATCGTGTTCATCACCACGTGGCCTCCGTCCACCACGGGAAGGGGCAGGATATTCAGAATGGCCAGGTTCACGTTCAGCACCACGGAAAACCACAGCGCCAGCTTCCACCCTTCATCCAGGGAAAACATCCTGTAAAACTGGTTGGCGATTCCTACGGGACCGGAAAGATGCTCCACGCCCACGTTGCTGCCGGGCGCAACAACTTTCGCCAGGGTATCCCCCATCCATTTCAGGCTCTGCCTGATCTGGGCCCACGGCGTAGGATGCACGGTCACATCGCGGCCCACGGCGCTTAAATCCCAGACCACCCCCAGAATGGGCTGGGCGCCCTTCAGCAGGGAACCGTCCTGGCTGTTGTGCCAATTTTCAGGCAGCCTTCCCTGCACGGTCACCTGGCGCACGGCTCCATCCTTGCCCGTCACATCCAGCATCAGGGGCTCTCCCTTCTTCAACGGGACATCCAGCGCGGACGGATTCCAGACATGCACGCCGTTGACGGCGGTGATGGAATCCCCCGCCTTCAAACCGGCCTGGGCCGCAGGGGAATTGGGCAGAACTTCCCCCACCACGCAGGGAATGGCCTGCATCAGCCCCACCTGGCGCATGCCGGAACGCTGCCACCACTCCGTTTCCGGAATCCTAAACCCGCAGGCGATATCCAGCTCGCCCGGTGTTCCGGGCCTTTGAATCGTGAACGTCACCTTGTCCTTTTCTCCCAGCATGATCAGCTCGCGCACGCCTTCCATGTTGCCCGCCCACTTGGTCACGGGGCGGCCGTCCACCTTCACGATCTTGTCGCCGGGCAGAATGCCGGCCTGGGCGGCGGGACTGTCCGGAGCCACGAATCCGACGGTCGTTACGCCCATCTCGAAATCCGGCTTGCCCACCAGCCAGACGGCTACGGCAAAAAGCACGGCCAGCAGGAAGGAGGCGACGGGGCCGGCAGCGGCCACAATAATCTTGTCCAGCGGCTTGACGGGCTTCAAATCCTTGGGAAGTTCCACGGACCCTTCAATGGCCTCCATGGGAGCCATCTGCGGCAGGGACACGAAGCCCCCCGCCGGAATCCAGCCCAGCCCCCACTGAACGCCGTTGATGGTCTTCTTCCAAATGGGACGGCCGAACCAGATCTGGAACCTGTCCACATAAAGGCCGCGCCAGCGCGCGGCAAAAAAATGCCCCAGTTCATGAACGAAAATCATGAAATTGAACAACATCACAACGCCAAAAATAATGGCGGAGGTCGTAAGAATAGAAAGAACGCTATCCATGATAGTAAGTACAAATAATAATATACCCGGCTGCCATTTCGCTCAAGCGGCAACCATGCCATACGGAAAAACACGGAAGGGCGGCAGCCATGACGCCTCACGGCATTTTCCTGCCGGTCTTCTGCGGAACCGGACCTCCCAGCCCGATCATGTCGTCCACCGGCACGTCCACCATCTTCACGCCTGTCCTGTACTTCATCCGTATCCGCAGGCTTTGCACATCCTCCGCGTTCCTGATCTCAAAGTTCTGGTACCAGCTCTGTTTCTTTTCCTGAGACCCCCATGTGATCAAATTCGCTCTCGTTTCAGGTCCGGCGTTTTCCCAAATCCTCCCTTTGCCGTCCACCAGTTCAAACCTCTCCAGGTCAAACGGAACCCCTTCCACTTCCAGGAAAACGGAGACCACTAGGAACCCTTTTTTCAACTCCTTCACATCTTGCAGCTTCAAACGGCAGAAAGGGGCCTCCCCCGCGTCTGCTACATCCCGCTCCCCTTCTCCGGTATTCTCCGTTCCCGGTACCGGAAACTGCAATTCCGCTCTTTCCATCAAGGGTAATTCATAAACGGGACTTTCCTGCATGGCGGCTACGGGCAAGCGCAACGTTCCCCTTATACGCAGCCATTCCGCTCCGGGTGAAGCCAGGCTCAAACACTTGCCGTCCACTCCAATCACCCCGTTTCCCCCTCTGCCCCTCCAATGACTTAGGTGGTACAGGTCAAACACGGCCGGAGCCAGCGTACGTCCGGTGGAATCCGTCACTTCCAGTCTCTGCTCTTTCAAATCACTCCTTCTGCCGAAAACCGCAGGAGCCTTCGTCTTCGCTTCAATAAAAAATACCATTTGTCCATGATCAGCGCCCTGCGCAAATATTTCATCACTACCCAAAATCAATCCTGCCAGTTCCGCCGTTGCAGGCCTTTCCCCCTTTGCCGCCCGAATACAGGCGGCATTCGTAACCGGAGGCTTTTCCGGTTTCTCTTCAACGGGCTTCTTCCCATTCCCCTCCCTGACAAGGCCTGCCAGGGACATCCTGCTGTCCATCAGTGCTTTGCACCTCCGCAAATTCCGTGAATGCCTGACCAGCACCCGCAATTCCCCTTCCTCCACAGGATTGATATCCCAGCTTCCTCCCAACCTTCCACATTCCCAATCCTCTGAGGCTGCAAGCGGTATTCCGTCCGTTGTCTGCAGCTCCATGCCGCGAATGCTCAGCGGAACATCCGCTTCCACTTCCAGCCTCAACAACTTTTTACCTCTTCTCAATTCCGCTTCGGCAGGCAGGGCATCCCGGTACTCGCTCACCACAATCCTTGCCTCCACGTCCTCTGCGCTGCCGTCCTTCCCCAAACCACCTCCCTTCAATACAAACGAAGCGGAAGTCCCCTCCACCAGTTTTACCGTTACCGGGTCGGTCTCGGCCTCCTCCCGGGAGACGGCAAACGAAACTTCTCCGTTCATCCTCACCCATTGCGCTCCGACAGACGGCATCCAGCCCAGGGATTCCACAATCAAAACGCTTTTGTCGTCAGAAGTCAAAAAATGGCACTTCATATCCGGAACCTTCATATCCGGAGCCGTCCTCCCTTTGGAATCCTCCATCCTCACTCGTACTGACTGGTCTTCACACCAGTCGATTTTCCAGCCGGGAGCATGGGATACGGCCCAACACGGAATCATATTCCAATTTTTCTCCGTATCTTTATCCCAAATCCTCTTTGCCACACTCAAAGTCTCCAATGTCAATTGCAAAGACGGCGGAGAAACATCTTCATCAGCCGGAGTGGAACACAAACCGGAAAAACCGGTCACGACAAACAGCAATAACAGCAGAGCGGAATTTTTCATCACAGGATAGGTTGAGTATAAAAATTAAAAAATCGTAACACAAATAGCAACAAGATACTTCATCAAGAAGAAAATCGTGTTTTTCAGAATCTCAGGCAGTCCGGGACATCGAAGCGAAGGACTCTGCAATCATTCAATCTTCCTCCATGACGGCTGCCTTACGGCAGAAGGCCTCCAAGTCCGATCTTGCAATCTACGGGTACCTCCACCGTTTCCATATTGGCCTTGTACTTCAGGCGCACCCGGAGTTTTTCCATGCCGTCAATATTCCCTATTTTAAAATTCTGATACCAGGAACTCTTTTGATCTTCGGGACTGAATGAGTGTCCGGTTCCGGCAGACTCAATGTTTTTCAGAGGAACATCGTTGCCGTCCACCAATTCAAAACACTCCAGGTCAAACGGCACGCCTTCCACTTCCACAGCAACCGTTACCCTTACGCCTCCATGTTTCTGCTCTTTCACATTTTCCAGACTCAACTGGCAGGAGGGGGCATCTTCCGCTACCAGCACGTCAACGCCGTCTCCGCCTGCTGAAGTCGCTCCCGGTATGGGAATTTGCCGTTTCGCTCCGTTCAGCAGCGGCAATTCATAGACGGGGCTTTCCTGCATGGTCGCCACAGGCACGTGCAGCGTTCCTTGGATACGCAGCCATTCCGCTCCGGGTGAAGCAAATCCAGCCACCTTCCCCTGACACCGAAGAATCGTCAGTCCCTCCTTCCAATATTCCGACCTCAGGGACGTCAAATTAAACATGGCCGGAGACAACGTCCTTCCGGTGGAATCTGTCACTGGCAGGCTCTGTTCCCCCATATCGGCACTGCTTCCAAAAACAGCAGGCCTATTTACCGACAATTCAACATCAAACAACATTTGTGGGGAATCAGTCTCCTCTTCCTCCCTGCTTTCGTTTTCAATGCTCAAGCCGATCAACTCCGCCCCGACGCACAGGCCGGTTTTCTCATTCGCTTTCATAGGAACGGGTAAAGGCGCACCGTCTGCCTTGCGGCCGCCCTGGGCGCCCCAGCCGTTCTTTCCCATGGAAAAACCAGCCAGTGAGGCCTTACCGTCAATCACGGCCCTGCACCTCCTTAACCCCTGGGAATACCTGACGGACACCTGAAGTTCCCCCTCCTCCACCTTCTCCATTCCCCAGGACCTACTCAGTCTTCCGTAAGTCCACTCGCTGTGCTTCACCGGCATCCCGTCCGTTGTTTTTAACTCAATATCACGGAGACTTACGGGAAACTCCGTCCGCATTGCAAGTTCCAGCAACTTCTTATACTCTCCTCCAGCAAATCCAACATCTTTATACCTAGTCACCACGAGAGTAGCATTCACGTCCACCGGAGAACCGTCCTTGCCCATGGCCGCTTCCTTCAACACAAGAGGAACGGAAGCGCCCTCGGCAAGCTTCACGACAACGGGAGGAGTCACGGCTTCCCGACAGGAAACGACAAAGGGAACTTCCCCTTTTACCGCCACCCATTGAGACCTGGCGGAAGGCATCCACCCGGGGAGAAACACTCTTACACGGTTTTCCTGCTGGACAAACACCCAGGATACAAACTGTACTTTCGGAGCCTTCCGTCCCGTAGAATCCGACACCGTCATACAAGCCTCCTCCTCCTCACACCAGTCAATATTCCAGCCAGGAATGCGAATCCCCATCCCTTTCACACATATATTCCATTCTCCCCCTTCATCCGGATTGTCTTTTTGCAATTCCAGCCCCTTCACTTCCAAAAGAATTTCCGGCGGAGGAACATCTTCATCAGCCGGAGAGGAACACAAACCGGAAAAACCGGTCACGACAGACAATAACAGCAAAATGGATTTTTTCATCACAGGATAGGTTGCGTATAAAAATTAAAAAGTCGTAACACAAAGATCAACAAGATACTTCATCAAGAAGGATACCATGTTTTTTCAGAATCTCAGGCAGTCCGGGACATCGAAGCGAAGGACTCTGCAATCATTCAGTCTTCCTCCATGACGGCTGCTTTACGGCAGAAGTCTGCGGCAGAAGGCCTCCAAGTCCGATCTTGAAATCCACGGGCACATCCACCGTTTCCATATTGGCCTTGTACTTCAGGCGCACCCGGAGTTTTTCCATGCCGTCAATACTCCCGATTTTAAAATCCTGATCCCAGGAACTCCTTTGATCGTTGGGACTGAATGAGCGTCCGAATCCAACAGACTTAATGTTTTTCAGGGGAACATCGTTGCCGTCCACCAACTCAAAATACTCCAGGTCAAACGGCACGCCTTCCACTTCCAGAGCAACCGTTACCTGCACGCCTCCATGTTCCTGCTCTTCCACGTTTTCCAAACTCAACTGGCAGGTAGGGGAATCTCCCACAGCCGCTACATCATGGCTATTCTCACCGGTATCAGCCATCCCCGGCACGGGAATCTGCAATTCAGCCTTTGTCCCTAACGGCAATTCATAAACGGGACTATTCCGCACGACGGCTACAGGCACGCGCAAGGTTCCTTTGACACGCAGCCATTCCGCTCCCGGGGAAGCCAGTCCAGAACATTCACCGGAAAGTGTGGCCCATGCCATCCCTTCCTCTCCAGTCTGGGAAAACAGCCATGTCAGGTCAAACACGGCCGGGGGCATCACATGGCCCAGGGAATCAGTTACTTCCAAATTTTGTTTCTCCACATCGGCACGAACTCCGAAAACAGCAGGCGCCTTTACTGCCAGCTCAAGATCCATCCATATGGAATCGGCCCCGGACGCCAACACATCCCGGTTTCCAACACTTAAAAGAGACAGCCATGCCGAAACCCTTTTCCCATCCGTGTTCACAACACCGGAAAAAGGCCTGGCGGCATCACCCGTAGCTGGCGCCCTTTTAACGGAAGACTCGCATTTATCATTGAATTCCGTGCCATCCTTCCCCTCAAAAAATCCCGACAGGGAAGCCTTCTGGTCAATTAAAATCCTATGACGCCGCAAGCCCTGCGAGTAGCTGACGGACACTTGCAATTCCCCCTCCTCCACAGGATCAATAGCCCATGTCTTGGTCATCATTTTTGAGCCCCAGCTCACCGGTTCCGGCTGTTCCGGGAATATTTTGTCAGGGTCCATATCAAAATCCATCAAAAAATCAATAATCCCGCCAAAACTCAGCATTTTTCTCATATTTGGAGCATTCTCCCCCGTCATTACCGGCATTCCTTCCACGGTCTGCAATTCAAAATCACAAATGCCAGCCGGCGCATCCGATACTAATTTCAGAATCAACTTCTTTCTTTCCCTCCCCTTTCTGGAATACTTGTCATCACAATAATCCTCCACCACCAGCTCCGCCTTTACCTCTTCCGCCCGGCCATCCTTTCCCATTCCCGCATCTTTCAATACCAGAGGCACGGAAGCACCTTTTACAAGCTTTACCTTCACGGGCTCCGTCACAGCCTCCCGGCAGGAAATAACAACCGGCAGCTCCCCCTTTACTTCCACCCACTGCGCCCCGGCGGACGGCAGCCATCCCCGGGTATCCATACGCCCGAAAATCCTGCGCTCAAGATCCAGAACCATGCACTTCACATCCGGGGCCTTCCGGCCCTCGGAATCCTTCAAGGTTACACGGACCGGCTCATCATGGCAGCAATAAATCTCCCAACCGGGTGCCTGCGGCGCCAGCCATCCCAGCATCATGCTCCACGTTTGCTTCCGATCCGCCGGGCGGCGTTTTCCCTTCAAAATCATCTGCTTCAACTCCAGGCGCAATGGAGGCGGTGAAATTTCCTCCCCGGGAGGAAGGGAACCCAAACCGGAAAAACCGGTTGCAACAGACAGCAGGAGAGTAGGTATCTTCATGATGGTAAAAGCGTACGATAGTTTATTGTAAAAAATTATAAGCCGATAAAAATAAGATATTTTCTATAATAACGGACCTTCCGGGCCGATGGTGCAATCCACAGGCACGGCCACTGTTTCCGCATCCGCCCTGTACTTCAACCGCACACGCAGCCTTTCCGCGTCCGCGCCTCCCTTGAACTTGAACCTTTGGTGCCAGAACCGCTCCTGTCCCAAAGGCCCCATGGAGACGCTGCTACCGGCAGATACGGCATTTTTCAAAGGCAATCCCTTGCCATCCACCACTTCAAAACACTCCAGGTCAAACGGCACGCCTTCCACGCTCAGAGAAACCTGCGCATGCAAATCCCCGTTTCCCTGTTCTTTCACCCCTTCCAGTTTCAACCGGCAGACGGGTACGTCTCCGGACGCCGCTACATCATGCCCCTCCCCTCCGGATCCGGACATTCCCGGCACGGGAATCTGCAATTCCGCTCCCTTTTGGAGCGGCAATTCGTAGACGGGGCTTTCCCGTTTGACGCCCACCGGCACGTGCAGCGTTCCCCTGATGCGTACCCATTCCGCCCCGGGCGAAGCCGGCCCCGGACTTTTGCCGCAAAGGGATATCATCGCCTGCCCCTTCTCCAGGTTCCGAGACCTCAACCATGTCAGGTCAAACATGGCCGGGGACAATACGCGCCCTGTAGAATCGGTCACTTCCAGGCTCTGTTCCCTCATATCCGCCCCTCCCCCGAAAACCGCCGCAGTCTTTGATGTCAGTTCAATCTCAAAAACCATCTGCATGGCATCCTCGCCGGCCTCCTCTGCATCCACTCTCTCCACAATCAATCGGGTCACTTCCGCCGCAACAGACGGGTGGCTCTCGTCGACCGGAAGCCTGCCTTCAGAAGAAGAAATCCCGCCGGATTTCATGGCTGAATGCCCCGTTTTAGAAATCCCGCTGCCAGGGCCGCGCCCCTTTCCGGTCTTCCCTTCACGGAAACCGGCCAGTGACGCCCTGCCGTCAATCAGAGCCTTGCACCGCTGCAGGTGTTGCGAATACCGGACGGCCACTTGAAGCTTCCCTTCCATCACAGGAGCAATCTTCCATTCCCTGCCCAGCGTGCTCCATCCACACATCTCTGCCGCCACCGGCGTTCCATCCACTGCCTGCAATATAAAATCACGGATGCCCAGCGGTTCATCAGCGTCCACTTCCACCTTCAGCATTTTCTTATTCTCCCCTTCCCATTCCCTGTCCAACGCGACATCCCCGTATTTCCGTATGACCAGCTTTACCCTCACATCCCGCGCCTTTCCGTCCTTCCCGATGCCTGCACCTTTCAAGACCAAAGGCACGGAAGCGCCTTTCTCAAGCTTTAACGCCACAGGCTCCGACACGGCCTCCCGGAAGGAAATGACAAGTGGGAGCTTCCCCTTCACTTCCACCCACTGCGTCCCGGCGGACGGCAGCCAATCCTGCGGTTCCACCAGCAAATGAACAGTCTTGCGGTCAAAACCGCCGGAATAACATTTCGTCTCGGAAGCCTTCCGGCCTGTGGAATCCTCCACTGCCACGCCCGTCAACTCATCCTCCACCCAGTCGATCTCCCAGCCGGACGGAACAGGAACAACACCCCCCAGCCCCATCCTCCAATTCCGTTCCGGATCATCCTCCGGATGCTCCCGGCCCACCTCCAGCTTCTTCCACACTACCTGCAAGGATGGAACCAAATCATCTTCACCTGGCGGCAAGGAACACAAGCCGGAAAAACTAGCGGCAAGACACACCAGCAATAACAAAAAAGGAATTCTCATTAGAGGAAAAACAGGATGATAATTTATCAAAAATATTTAATTAACAATATAATAAAGTATATGTCATTTCTGGCGCGGCACATCACTCTTTCATTATCTGAAGCGTCCCGGACCCTGACAGGTAGCACTCCTCATACTGGACTAGGGTTTCTTTACGGGAACCTCCGCAGGCAGGGGGCCTCCCAGGCCCACCATGAAATCCACGGGCACGTTCACCGTTTCCTTATTGGCCCTGTACTTCAGAAGAACCCGGAATTTTTCCTCTCCCGAGGCATTCCTGATCTTAAAATTCTGATTCCAGCACCATTTGTTTTCTTTCGATTGAAGCAAGAGGTTGGTTTGGAAAGATTCAACATCCTTCCAAGGCATGCCGTTTCCATCCACCAATTCAAAACACTCCAGGTCAAACGGCACGCCTTCCGTTTCCAGGGAAACCATCACATGGATGTCTCCGTTTTCCTGTTCTTCCACATCTTTCACACTCAACAGGCAGACAGGCAGGGCTCCGGGAATCGCCACATCATGGCCGTTCTCATCGGCATCAGGCATTCCCGGCACGGGAATTTGCAATTCAGCCTTTTTCCGCAACGGCAATTCATAGACGGGGCTATCCTGAACGACAACTACAGGCACGCGCAAAGTACCCTTGACACGCAGCCATTCTGCTCCGGAAAAGGCCGGTTCCGGACCCTCTCCGCTAATGAAAACCAAATCCGTTCCTTTCTCTGTGCGCCGGGAACTCATCCGTGCCAAATCAAACACGGCCGGTTCCAGAACATGTCCTGTGGAATCCGTCACTTCCAGGCTCTGTTGCCTCATATCCGCACTCTCTCCGAAAACAGCAGGCCTTTTTACTTCCAGCTTCGCCTTAAACCCGATCCGTGCAGGGCCGGGGCCGTCCCACGGCGTAGCTCCGCTTTCGATACTCATGCCGGCCAGTTCCGCCATGACGGACTCCCCTCCCTTTATTGCCGGGACAATGCCTCCGGAAGAAAGCCCCGCCGGAATAGCTCGGGCAGAATGCTCCGCTTCACGGGGCTTCACTCCGTCATGGGAATCATGCCCGTCCCCGCCGCTGAAAAAACCGGCCAGTGACACCTTGTCGTCAATCACAGCACTGTACCGCTGCAAATTCCGCGAATACCTGACGGAAACCTGAAGTTTTTCATCTTTTACAGGATTTATCACCCATATCCTGTCCATCCTTCCCATATCATACTCATTCGTCACATCTACGGCCATGCCGTCCACGGTCTGCAGCTCAACACCGCGAATACCTGCAGGCGCGGTCGCCTCCACCCTGAAACCCAGCATCTTTCTACTCTGTACCCCGCTTTTCCAGCTCGGTCCGAAGTCCGTCACTTCCTCCACCGTCACAAGTGCCTTCACGTCCTCTGCCCCGCCGTCCTTCCCAATACCAGCGCTTTTCAATACCACAGGAACGGAAGCACCCTTCTCAAATTTCACCGTCACGGGGTCCGTCACAGCCTCCTGGCGGGATACGACAAACGGAATCTCTCCTTTCACTCTTATCCACTGCGTGCCAGGCGCCGGAAACCACCCCCCAGGGCTCGCCAGCAAGACCTTCTTCCGCACGTTGGCCCGGAAATAGGAACACGCATCCCAAACCTTGCCTCCCGCAGAATCCTCCATGACCACCCGGGCTGATCCATCTTCACACCAGTCAATCCTCCAGCCTGGTGTTTCAAACACCTCCCACCTCAGCATCATCTCCCACTTTCTCCCCAATCCTTCATCCTGGGGAAAAAACACCCACTTATTGAGGGAATCCTTCACTGCCAGCCCTATATACGGGCTCTCTTTCATTTCCAGCGCTCTTATCGCCAGCCGTAAAGGAGGCAAAGAAAAATCTTCTCCCATCACGGAAGAACACAAGCCGAATCCGCTGGCCACGGCAGCCAATGACAGCAGAGAGAGAAACTTCATCATAGGATATGTTGGAGTGTTAGCACAAATACTTTGAAGCACAAGAAGAAATAACATTTTTCATAAAGTAGGATACCTTGCATACAAGAAAAAAATGCACGCAAATCTTCCGCCCTCAGCACCTCAATAAATAAAAAATCTCACGGAGGGCAATCATGAAATTAAACGTCCCCATGACATGGAACACCATCAAAACGACTTCAAAGGGAAAATACATGAAAAAATCATAAAATATTATATATAAAACATTTATAACATTGAATAATACTTATGTTCAATCAACTTTGATCGAAAAACTATTGATGATGATTCCGGACAATAATAAAAGAGGCAATAACAGCCCGGAACGGCTTGTCCCATGCCCTCCGTTTCAGCCATTCCGATGGCCGGATTCAAATCTTGTACTCTCTCCCGGTCTGAATTCAGGAAAACAGGAAAATGCGCCTGCTGCAAGAAATGCAGGAAAAACAGAGGAAGGAAGCGGATTGCGAAAAGAGGAAGGAAAGCGTGACAGAAGCAGACGGCAAATGAAAAACCTGACCGTTCATTCTCCATCATCCGCCAGCCGGGAAGGATACCCTGTGCCTCTGCCTCTAAAACAGGGAATGCACCGGAAAAAACACAGGCCGCAAGGATGTGGAAATGTCCACGGGCGCCATGAAGCACAGTACGGGCCAGCCCGAAAATGGCCAATCTCCGTTAAACAGACTGCCCTTTTCTCTGTCCGTCAGACTGCACACGGTAACCAACAGGAGCCCCTGGCCCACAAGACATCCGAACTCCCGCCCTTTCCCGGTACAGGCAAACACCAACGGAAACAATACTTCTCCCGGCAGATGAAAAGCTGGAGAAAAAGATGGATGTCCCGGACACCGCCGGACAAATATCCGGAACTACGGCCCGGTTCCACCATGAACAGCCGCAGCCATCTCCGTTATATAAACAAAAACAGCCCCGGAGATAAACTCCGGGGCTGGTCTGCTAATGTTCGTTGAACTGCGGGCTCTGCGGCGTCTTAAGCGCGGAGAGCGGCGCCGTCCTTGGCTTCAATGGCCTTCTTGGCTTGCGCGAAGATGGCGTCGAAAGCCTTTTCGTCGGAGACGGCCAAATCGGCAAGAACCTTGCGGTCCAGGTCGATGTCGGCGGCTTTCAGGCCTTCCATAAAGCGGGAATAGGTCAGACCGCGGTCACGCACGGCAGCGGAAATACGGGCGATCCAGAGACGGCGGAACTGCCCCTTCCTTCTCTTGCGGTCACGGTATTCATACTGCCAAGCTTTATAAACAGCATCCTTGGCGTAGCGGAAGAGTTTGCTGCGGAAACCGCGGAAACCCTTGGCACGCAAAAGAATGCGCTTACGGCGCTTGCGGGAGGCCGGTCCATTAGTGGCACGTGGCATAGCTTATTTCTATTTCTATCTTGAACAGACTGTTCTTCCTCACCTCCCTACAGTCTCGCCTGTTCTTTATCTTCCTCTTCGGAAGAAGGCTGCATGAAGGCCCCCCGTTCAGCGGGAGGAAAGCTCGGCGTTGGTCGAGCGTTTTCGCGGTTCAGGCGAAAGGCAGGTTCTGCTTGACTGCCCAGACTTGCGTTTCGTCCACCAGAGCCACCTTGCCAAGCTGACGCTTGCGCTTGCTGGACTTCTTCTGGAGGATGTGGCGCTTGCCCTGTTTGCGGCGCAGTACCTTGCCCGTGCCGGTAACCTTGAAACGCTTGGCGACTGCCTTGCGGGTTTTGTTGATACCACCTTTGCGGGTCATGGTGGAAGGAGTATAGGCTCCAATCCGTCCTTGGCAAGTGGAAAATGCCGCTGACTCTTTTTTCCGGCCAACTCCCCTCCCTCCTCTACCATCTCCCGGTCATGCGGAAGGCAGGGAAATAACGCTTTCCCCTTCCGGTACAGAATAAGAAACATCATTGACATAAAGCGTATAAGGAACATTGCTCCGCACCGTAATGCTCTTCTTCCCGTCAAAAACAATATCCGTTGTAACAGGACCGAAAGTCAGGCGGCGAATGCCATGCCTTCCCTTCTCCGGGCGCAGCCGCCAGCGTACCTGCCGCCGTTCGGCACTGATTTCATGAAAGCCGAGCACGTTCTCAATAAACAGGGAAATGGGTCCCAGGGCGGACCAGCCGCAGAAATCCTGCCTGACGCGCCGGCCATGTTCCACGGAAGGCCGGTTGGCGGAAGGACTGTAGCACTCCCAGATCGTATGAGGAATGACTTCGTGATAAGTCCTCAGCTGCTGCATCAGAACCTTTTCCGCCAGCTCATCCGCCAGGTCGGCATACCCGTAGTCTTCCAGGGCCTTGGTCGCCATATAGGCCGTAGGCAGCCAGACGGCCCCGCGCCAGTAATCGCCGGTCTCTTCATCAAAATCCCTGTCGCTCCGGGCCAAAGAGGGCCATGGGAACTCTCCTCCGAACCCGTCGGCCTTCCTCACATGCTCCACCATGCGGGCGGCCTGTTCCGGGGAGGCGGCTCCGGCAAACAGGGGCCAGAAGGAGGCGATCGTCTTCACGCGGCACGGCTTCTTCGTAACGACATCCACATCATAATAAAACCCGTCCTCCTCATCCCAGTACAACTCGTTAATCTTCCGGACCAGGGCCTTATACTCCCCTTCCCATTCCCGGGCTTCCTCCTTCTTCCCCAGGGAGGAATACAAACTGCTGATACAGCGGGCGGCCAGCGCTTGCTGGGAAATGGCGTCCACCCAGAGAATCCTGTCGTAGCCGCCGGAATCCCGTCCGCGCGGCGTATTATCCATTCCGCTGGCTCTTCCCGTCCAGGTAAACCCGTCCTTCCCTGCCGCTCCGAGGTAAACGGGATTGCTGCTGTAAGGCGCCCGTTCCCCCTTGGGCGCCGTATTGAACCAGCGGAAATGCCGCTGGAGAAACTGCTCCCGGAGAAGAACTCCTTCCACCCTGGCCTTGTCTCCTGAAAACCGGTAATTCTCCCATTCCAGCCATGCAAAAAGGGGAGGATTGTCCCTCATGTGAATGCGCAGAGGCGTAGAAACGCCCCGGTACATGGGAAAATAAAAATTATCCAGGCTCTCCTTGCCGGGGAAGGACTTGGGCGCATACTTGGAAAACAGGGCCATGAAACAGGTGTCCCAAATCCAGACATCCGTTTCGTAGCAATTCTCGTCCAGATAGGGAGAGGCAGGCAGCCCCTCCGGGCCCTTTCTGACCCTCTCTGCGGCTATCTCCCACGTTTTCTTATACAAATCAACCAATTCGGCATCCGGATAAACGGGAAGAGGAATCTCCTCCCTCCATGCCGTCGCGACCGTATCCGCATGGGGGGCTGCCGCGGAAAAGGGAGCCGTAGCTATCGTCCCCGCCGCCACAAACGCGAGCAGACAGGAAAAATTGACGTAAACAAGGGAGACACGCATAAAAGACTATACGTCCTCTGGACAGGAATTCATTCATCCGTTTTCCCTTCATCCGCACTCAACGGAAGGGAAAACCGTCCGGAATGCGGCCTGAAAATCACTTTCCTCAGCGGCCTTCCCTCAATTGCCGTATTTCATCCCGGATCAGGGCCGCGCGTTCGAACTCCAGATGGGAGGCGGCCTCTTTCATCTCCGCCTCCAGCTTGGCAATACGGTCTTCCAGGCCATACGGAGCCTCGTTTTCCGCCACGCGGAAAGACTCTTCATCCTCTTCCGAATACAGCTTCAACTGGCCCTGTTCCGACCGGCTCACGGTCTGGGGAACAATGCCGTGTTCGCGATTATACTCTTCCTGAATTCCCCGGCGGTAATCGGTCAGTTCAATCAGGCGCTTGATGGAATCCGTCATCACGTCCGCAAACAGCACGCATTCGCCATGCACATGGCGCGCGGCGCGGCCCGCCGTCTGCACCAGGGACGTTTCATTGCGCAGGAACCCTTCCTTGTCCGCATCCAGAATGCACACGAGAGACACTTCCGGCAGGTCCAGGCCCTCCCGGAGCAGGTTGATGCCCACCAGCACATCTATCTTCTGGGCGCGCAGGGCGCGCAGGATTTCCACACGCTCAATGGCGTCCACATCCGCATGAATATAGGAAACCTTCAGGCCCACACCCCTCAGGTAATCCGTCAAATCCTCCGCCGTCTTCTTGGTCAGCGTCGTCACCAGAACACGCTCATGCTTGGAAACGCGTTCGTTGCACAGGGCGATCGTCTCGTCAATCTGCCCCTTCAGCGGGCGTATGGTAATCTTCGGCTCCACCAGCCCCGTGGGACGGATAATCTGCTCCACAATAAGCGGCGTGGAGCGCTTGGTGGGGTCAAACTGCTCCACGGGCTGGGAGGAAGGGCTGGGACTGACGCGTATCTCCTTGGGGGTGGAAAACAAAATCCCCTTGAAGCCTTCCGGAGCCTTCTCCCCGGAGCGGGCGGCGCGCTTGACGGGAATGTAAGTCTTGTTATCCGCACGGCAGTTGATCAACTCAAACGGTCCGGGCGTGGCGGAAGCATACACGATCTGGTTCTGCCTCTCCATGAACTCATGGAACTTCAACGGCCTGTTGTCCAGGGCGCTGGGCAGGCGGAAACCGTGATCTACCAGAATATTCTTGCGGCTGCGGTCCCCCTCGTACATGCCGCCTATCTGGGGCACGGCCGCGTGGCTCTCGTCGATCAGGGTCAGGGAATCCTTGGGAAAGAAATCAAGCAGCGTGGAAGGAGCGCTGCCCGGCAGGCGTCCGGACAAATGGCGGGAATAATTCTCAATCCCCTTGCAGAACCCCAGCTCCTCGATCAATTCCAAATCGTAATCCGTGCGCAGCTTCAGCCGCTGCGCCTCCAGCAGGCGCCCCTCCTTCTCAAACCAGGAAACGCGGTCCGCCAGCTCCTGGCGGATGGCCTTCAACGCCGCGGCCCGCTTCTCCGGAGCGGCCACATACTGCTTGGCCGGGAAAAACGTATAGCTCCCCAGCCGTTCACGCACGCGGCCGGACACGGAATCTATCAGGGAAACCCGTTCCACCTCGTCGCCGAAAAACTCCACGCGGATAGCCTCCCCCTCGGAATAGGCGGGAAAAACCTCCACCACCTCGCCGCGCACGCGGAACGTGCCGCGGAGGAAATCGAAATCCTGCCGTTCGAACAGGCGTTCCACCAACTGGCGCAGGAACACGTCCCGGTCCATGATATCCCCCTCCCGGATGCGCAGGGTCAGGTTCCGGTAATCCTCCGGAGTGGACAAGCCGTAAATGCAGGAGACGGACGCCACCACGATCACGTCCCTGCGGGTCATCAGGGAATTCATCGCGTTCAGACTCAGGCGGTCCAGCTCGTCGTTAATGGCGGAATCCTTCTCAATATAAGTATCCGTGCTGGCGATATACGCCTCCGGCTGGTAATAATCGAAGTAGGAGACGTAATAATCCACCGCGTTATTCGGGAAAAAACTCTTCAATTCCGAATGAAGCTGGGCCGCGAGCGTCTTATTGTGGGAAATCACCAGCGTGGGCCTGTTCATCCGGGCGATCAGATTCGCCATCGTAAACGTCTTGCCGCTCCCCGTCACGCCCAGCAGGGCCTGGTGCTTGTTGCCGGCCTCCAGAGACTTGAGAAGCTTGCCGATAGCCTGCTCCTGGTCTCCGGACGGCTTGAAGGAGGAATTCAATTCAAAAGACGACATACGTGATGCCTCCAGTATAATGCACCCCCTGCTCCGGGCTAGGACAATGTTTGACAATTCCCCCCGGCTGACCCAGTATATGCGGCATGTACATCCCCACGCAGGAAGAACGGTACGCGAAAAAAGGGCTCCTATCCCTCATCCTGTGCGTCGTGGTCCCCTCCTGCCTGTACCTCTCCCTCCTCTCCGAACAACTGAACATGGTGCGCGGCCATGAATGGGAGGCCATCATGAAAATCTTCCTGGCGTTCTCCTATCCTCTGGCCGCCCTCTTCGCCATGACGGGCGTCCCCTTCTTCTGGTGGGCCGTGGGAATCTCCGCGGCCGTTCATGGCGGCATCATCGCCTGGTTGAAAATGACGCCGCGCCTGACGCCCAAGCAGGCGATCTGCGCGGCGCTCTGCCTGGGCATGCTGGACTTCCTCCTGGTGAAGCTCTTCCCGTTCCCGGCGGGAATCATCAACTGACATCCGGGCCCCGGAAAAACGGACTCCGGACTTATCCCTGCTTTTTGGACAGGGCAGTAATCTGCCTTTTAATCTCGCGGCCCGTTTTCTTGGAATCGGCCTTGTACGCCTCATAGGTAAAGCACTGCGCCCGGCCTCCGTCCGTATCGGTCAGCACCAGCTTGGGATAATACTTCCCCTGCTTCAGGGCCGTCTTCACGGCATCGCTTACGCCGGACTTCTTTCCATCCTTCACCGGCAGGTAAACCAGCACGCAGCGGCGGCCCACGGCCTCAAGAAACCCCTCGGACGCGCCTGAAGCCAGAGGACAGGTGGTAGCCGTATTCGTGTAAAGATACGCCACAGGCTTCTTCTGCTCACGGGCAGTCTTCAGCGCTTCCTCCAGTCGGTCTGTGGTAAAGGTGCCTTTCGGCAATTTTACGTCCGCCCACGCCTGGGACAAGACAGACAGGGAGCAGACGGTCAACAGGGTAATTAACTTTTTCATGGGCTTTCACTGTAAGAAGCTTCCAATCAATGTCAAAGAAAAAGCCGCCTGTTTAGCCTTGAACGCCGGAACGGGACATGGCAGAGTACCCCACGCATTCGTCGCGCCTGTGGCGGAATTGGTAGACGCGCCAGACTTAGGATCTGGTGCCGCAAGGCGTACAGGTTCGAGTCCTGCCAGGCGCACCATCAACAATCATCTTTAAGTAAACAACTTGAAGAGGGTTTCTTTTTTGTGCTGAAATAGGCGCAAATTCCATAAAAGGCCCCGATCTGGGTACAAGGTATATACGCCTTAAGGCCGTTTTTATGCTTATTGCATAAGGCATTTCTGTTAACCGATCCATTTGGCTTGCTTTGTAAAACGGAAAATTCTAAATTTATATATAATTGATTCAATATGAAAATGTTGCGCTAAATTATAACTCCTTATACTCTCCGTCATCAGGTGAAGAGGTTGGATAAAACGCTCTGTATTTGGAGGGAAGATTCCCTTAATGTATTACTGTAAGAATAAAAATCATGAAGCCTGCCGTCATGTTATTTCTCTGTTTCTGTTTTTGCAACTGTTCACAAAATAGAAAAACCCCGGTATTCTCAATTCATCATCATGAGGAATCAAATAATTTTTTAATCACAAGTGCTACTGATGATGATAAACATGTATATGAATTGAATGAAATAAAATCGTTAATACCAAAGAAAAATTCATTGATCTTTAGCGGAAAATTTACAAATGAGGAGAACCAAACAATTGAACGTTTATTTTCTGAATACAAAATTGAAATTATCGGAAACGGGCTCCCTGCAAAAAATGGAGGCTATAATGTTGAATTCCAGACATTGGATGATTTATTTAATTAAGAAACATCCTGAGAACTGAACGACGAAACTGTTCCTGGATTATATATTGGCAAGAGACCAAATCATATAAACAAGCATTCCAAAATAATTGATGTAACGCCGCTGTCGGAAGGATTTCTTTTTGAATATCAAAAAAAGAAAATCGTTCGTTTTGATAACTTCTTGAAAAAAAATGGTCCTGAAACTAAGTTTGCTGTTTCGGTTAAGAAAGCATCAACTCAATCCGAATTGGAAAGTATAATTAATGAATTGAAAAAACATCACATTAATATCGAATATATTACGATTTCGGGAATTAAAGATTAGGCGCCGGATAACTTCTTTACCAAGGGAAATAAATGCATGGAATTCCTCATCCCTTGAATTATATGGAGGAATTAACTATGCAGAAACCTTTTTTGTGATTTGGCTCTCCTCACTCCGGCGGCCAAATTACTTATGACAGGTTGATTACCCTCTTATCAGTTCAAACTTCACTGATAAAAAGTCATCAGACAAACGCAGATGAAAACATCAAATGTCCAGAGACATTTGGTTTCTCCCACAACATCTTCCATCCATCCCTTGCATGAAATAAGCACTCCCTTGAAGCCGGAATCTCCCCCATGCCGAGGGAATGAAACGCATCTCCTTGAACGCCGGGGAACTCAGCCCGGAACTCCTCCAATGCTCCGGCCTGGACACCTTCCACCGAGGCGCCTCCATCCTCATCAACCGGGACGTTTCCCAGATGGGAGACATCCGCTACCGCAGGGGCATGCTCCCCCTCGCGGAGGCCCGGGAACGTTCCGGCCTCGTTCCCTACATCTACTCCAACTCCGGGAATGAACACTTCCTCATTGAAATTTCCGGGTAATCTCTGCGAGTCCTCTCTCCGGGCTCCGGCGAAAAATCGGCCCGGTTTTTGAACGTCCCTCATTTCTATCTTTAAAAAAACGGCGTCCGGAAAACGGACGCCGTAATCATTCATGTGGTTACCTATCTTAGAATGTGAACCTGTATCCAAGATTGACGGCCCAGGGCCTGTCGTATTTCTCGCCGACCGACGCCTCGTAGTCGAAATATACCTGGCCGCGGCGGGTCGTCTGCCATGCGATGCCCGCGCCGGTCACAAACCGTACCCCGTCGGTGTTCGGCCTGAACTTGTAGCCCGCCATGGAAACTTCGCCAGCGCTGCTGAACTGCGCTTCAAAACCCACTTTTGCGTAGGGCTGCAACTTCATGCCGTTTACGTCAAAGAGCTTTCCCATTCTCAACATGCCCTGGAAGCGGTAGATGTCCGAATCGGTCGTGTGAACCGGAACATTCGAGTTTTCCATGGTAAAATCCTTAGAGAAGACATGCAGGTACGCGAATTGGACGCTGGGCTCGAGAAACCAGCCTCCCTGATTGGAAAAGCATCTCCCGACTTCAAGCGAAACTCCGACTCCTCCGTTTGAAAAATCGCCTTTTTCGCCCGTGCCATAGGAATCGAAATTACTGTCGAATCCCTGCCCTTTGAGAACCAAGTCGGAATACCAGCCGTCCGAGTGCATGTAGGTGGCATACACGCCACCATAGACGGAATTCGTTTCTCCCTTGCTGCCGTAGCGGTCATGGAAGCGGCGCTGGGCACCCTGATACCCCACAAACGCACCGAGCGCCAGCATATGCTTTTTATTGGACGGCGCGAATACCCAGTCACCGCCAATGTCCGAGCCGTACTGGTATTCGCGGAAGTTGCCCATGCCGCTGATTCCGAGGCTGGCGTTCACCTGCGAACCGTAGCTGCGCACCCAGACATCAAACTCTCCGTTTTGCCTCTCGCCGCCGAGCTTGAGTTCTCCCATGCGCTTGGAGAGGCTGTCAAGCTGCGAAAACCAGCCCATGGACATGGCGCCTATCGTATTGATCGCGGCTCTGGACGCATCGGAATATCCGTTCGCGACGGCATTGAGGACAAAGCCGGAAGCGGCAGTGCCTTCTGTCAGGACGTAGTGCAGCACGCCGCCGTCAAAGCCGTTGTTGCCGTCTACCCATTTAAAATCGGAATCAAGAGGGCCGTCGATTTTGACGATGTCAGTAATCGTTTTTACCGCGTCACTGCCCGGCGTTGTATTGGTCACATAAAAAATATGGGTGCCGCTTGCGCCGCCCTGGATGTGCAATCTGTCTGCATTGGTTGCGGGATTACTGTCGGCGGTTGACACTTCCATATAATAGGAACCGTTGCCGCTGAGCTTGCCCGTAACCGTTTTGGTGAGACCGAGGTTTACAAAATCCAACGCGCCGTAATTGGTGAAATTGCCGTCCGTCAGATGGGCGCCGCCGCTGGCAAGCTTAACCGTGCCTCCGCTTTCATTGGTCAGATTGCCGTGAAGCGTGTCCAGATGGTAGACGCCGCCGCTCTTGTTTACAAGGTCTCCGGTATGCGAGCCTATCTTCGCCTCGCCGTAGTTCTCTACATCGCCGATGACGCTGTTTGCGGTAAACGCGCCGGAATTATTGATGCCGGTGGTTACCGTTACACTTTCGGCGTTGAAGACCGAACCGGTACCGTTGTAAACGACGTCCGCCGCTACATCTCCGTTGACTGTAAAGACGGAACCCTGTCCATTGTAAACAGTGCCGTTGCCGGTAATTCCCCTCACAACCGCGTTTCCGGCGCCATTGCCTCCTTCCACGGCCAGCCACGCGCCGGAGGACACGTCTATGGCTCCATCGCTTGTGAGGGTTTTAAAAGATACCCGGCCTTTGTTGATGTTCACGGCTCCGTCGGATTCGATATTCATCGAATCAATAGAGCCGGTCGCAATTTCACCGCCGGACTGATCGGCGAAACGGAATGTCAGCACGCCTTCGTGCACGTTGATGTGACCGTAGTCAAACGCTTCCGTAAAGCCGAGTTCGCCCGCGCCTGTTTTCGTGAACGTCAGGCCGTTATTTCCGGTGATGCTCCCCCAGTTGGTCGTCACGCCATCTGCGGCATTGACAGAACCGTTCTGCCAAAGCTCCATGTGGCGAGCAGTGTCAAAGCTGGCCGAAACGTTCATGCCGCCACCGTTGAGAATCACCTGGCGGTTGAGTGAAGTATCACCCAGCTGCGAGTTCTTCGAGACGTTCAGGATTCCGCTTTCAACCTGGGTGGTTCCCTTGTACGCGTTGTTGTCGTTCAGCGTGATTTGCGAAGACGGATCATCCGCTTGAACTCTTACGTACACATTTTCGGCCATTTGCAGCCCCATGTTGTTTTCATTGATGACAACATAGTCGTTGGAGCCTATCACGGTGCCTGTTCCCGTTATGTTCAACCCCCATTCATTGGGGGAGTCCGTGTTGCCGAGGCTCAGGTCAAGCACTGTATCGTCTGCAAGGTTAATGGTATGATTAAAAGATCCGGTTCCAATCATGTCGCGAAGTTCGAGTGTCCCGGCCGTTACGTCTATTCCGCCGCTTGAAGAAGCGCTTATGCCGTCAAGGGCGCCGTTGCCCCTAAGCGTGAGAATGTCCGCCGCGGAACCGTTTTTGATCAGGGAGGAGACATTCCGCAGAGATCCGGCAACGGAGCCCCCGGCTATTGTCAAATCGGAAGCGGACATATCCAGGATGGAACCCGCTTCCATCTGCAGGTTCTTGAAGCCTTGCGCCGTACCATCATTCACATTCCGGATTTGCGCGTCCTTGGAAATGCTTACTGTGCCTGCCGTCTGAAGGGAATTCTCCTTATTGATCAGAACATCGCCACTTTCCACTGAGAAGTTGCCGGTCATCGTGGAAATTTCATTCAATAAGAGACTTCCTTCTCCGGTTTTCACCACATGGCTCCCTCCCGCGAAGCCCCCCAATGATATTTCACTTCCGTCAGAGGAGGAAAATTCAGCATTCGCCCCGGCCGCCAATATCATGTTTCCGGATAAGGACAGGGATGACTGATTTTCAGCGCTGATCTTCGACATTCCTTCCATGGTGATGGTGCCGGCGCTGAGACTGCTCAGGGAAAAATCTTCAGTACTCCGTGAGAGGAGGACGGCGCCGTCCTTGAGTAGGAGCGTCCCCTCGCCTTTTACCCCAAACTCGGCGTTGTCTTCCAAAACAAGGCTGCCTCCCCACACCGTCGTATTGGCGATAATTTCGCTTTTGACCTCGGAGGAACCGGCCGCAAAGTCTTTACCCGAGAACACAACCTCACCCTCCGTGGCCGTGGCGGCAGACGTTCCGTTGACATTGATGGTGGTTGTATTACCGTTATAGGAGGCAATCGGGTCGTAGAAATATATCGCGCTACCGCCGCCCGCGGTGAGGTTGAGCGTTGCGGCATGGGAGCCGTCATTGATATAAATGGAGTTGGCCGTACCGCCGATTGGATTCAAGAGGTCGCTGAAATCGACACCCTGTTTGTTGCCTCTGAACGTTATGTTGCCATTTGCGGCGTTCAACGCAAGAGCGCTTGAGGCAACATCTGCTTCCAGATAAATGGCGCCTCCGGAACCGCCGGCAAGATTGTTTGTGAAACTGCTGACAGCACCGGCTTTGATGTTGACGCCGCTTCCGGAATAAATTGCGCCGCCATTTCCGGTTGTCGCCCTGTTGGAGTCAAACACCATGGCTTCCGCCGAACTTATTTCCACACTTCTGCCGGCGTAAATGGCGCCGCCATTGCTGCCCTGGCTTAGTCCGGCAATGCTGTTGGAATCAAAAAGAATACCATCCTCAGACGTTATTTTTACATCATAGGAAGCATAGATGGCGCCGCCATCCGAGCCAGCGTTATTGTCCGTGAATGTGATCTTGCCGCCGGCCTGCGTCGTTTCAAGCTCAGCAGAGCTATTGGTGTAAATCGCACCGCCGCTCTCGCTGGCTTTCAACTGGTCAAACCCCAATCCCTGCGCGGCTTTTATCCTGACCGATCCGTTTAAGGAATAAACGGCGCCGCCCGTGACGGCCGCCGGAGCAGTCGAGTCCGTCCTGCCGAATAACACGTTGCCGCCCGTAGACGTCACAATCGTATCAGTCCTCGAAAAAATGGAACCGCCATTGCCTCCGGCCGTGTTGTCCAGAAATACGATGTCACCCGAGGACTTTATTTCCGCCCCATAGACGCGCAAGGCGCCGCCGTCCGTGGCGGCGTTCAGATTCTTGAACTCCACTCCCTGTGCACCATCCACCGTGACTTTGGCGGAGTTTGTGTAAATGGCGCCGCCTTGATCGGCTGCCGTTACGCTGGAATCACTCATACCGAACGACACTTTGCCGTTCGTGGAGATGATGCTTACCTTGTCGCCACTGTTGATGCTGCCAGACGCATTGATGGAACCGCCAAGGCCGCCGGCCTTGTTATCCAGAAACACGATGTCGCCCGAGGAGTTTATTTCCACGGATTTACTTCCTATCGCGCCGCTGTTAGAGTTCGCTGTGTTGCCGGTAAACGCAATCCTGCCGCCGTCTCCGACAGCCTCAATGATGGCTTTCTCGTAGGCAGATATCGCGCCGTTGCTTCGGCCGCTTTCGTTTCCTTTAAATTCTATGCTTCCGTTGGCGGAATGGACAATTACGTTGCCATTAAATGCGTTCAGCGCGCCGCCGGAATCACCTGAAACCTTGTTTGATTCAAACAAAATATCGCCGGAGGACTCAATTGTCACATGATAGGACGCCCATATGGCGCCGCCCGAACTAAACGCTTCATTGTCTTTCACTCTGATGTCGTGCCCGCTCGTCATATTGACCGACCCGCCATTTATATATATGGCGCCGCCATAAGCGGAGCCATATGGGGCCCTTTCCGCCTCCGCCTTATTCCCGCTAAATTCCACATTGCCGGCAGCAGTTATATTCACATCTGATACGGCTGCTATGGCGCCTCCGGATCCCTTGGTTGCTACATTTCCGGTAAACGTAATCATGCCGTCGGATTCAAGCGTAACCCCTCCCATGGATGAGATGGCGCCGCCGGAACCGGAAAGGGCCGTGTTTGAGTCAAACGAAATATTGCCCTTGCCGCTGGTTATCGCCACATCATGGGCCGCCCATATGGCTCCTCCTTCCATATTGGCGGCATTGTTGGTAAATGTCACATTTCCCTCGGCGGCGGTGATGTTGACGCTGTTCGCGCTGTTGATCGCGCCGCCATGGTCCGCACCCGTCAGGTTGGCAAACGCAGAAGCCGCACTGCCTTGGAATTCCAAATGAACATAGTCTGAAGCAAATCCGCCGCCGGTGGCATCGGTGAAGTCGTATGTTTTAACTCCCGACGGACTGCCCAAAAACACTACTTTTGAAGTGGAGTCGGTCATCTGGATCGTGCTTGCAGCGGGAACCCTGTTGAGAACCGTCAATGCGGAATTCTCTCCTATGGTGACAGTGCCTGCAATTGACGAGCCCACATTCACCCCCGATATGTCCAAATTCGAGTTATTGAGCGTTATGCCGCCTGTAATGTTCAACGTTCTGGCACCTGTCAGCACAGTAACATTTGAAGAATAAACGGACAGGGAGTCAACGTCGATGTTGTCCGAATTGAGTTCAACCGTTCCATTCCAGGACGAGAATATGGCGTTGTCTCCAGAGGCGAAGGCTTGGGATCCGTTCCAATTCAGGGATGAGTAATCCCAGAGGCCGAAATTGCTGGTGACGGACCAGGCTTTGTCGGCCGCCCGCGCGATGCCGCCCAGCGCGAACGCCGAAGCGCAAAAGGCGGTTAATATTGTCGTATGTTTTGGATTTATTTTCATGAGGGGGGTTGGGGAAATCATTAGGATCAATTCGATCTATAACCCATTGATCGTAATTTGACTCCAAAGGGTTTTACAGGAAGGTCAAGCGCCAAGTCCACCCCAAGGAAAACTTGAGGCGGCACATAAAAACACATCCGCAAAAAGATGGATATGCTCATGGAAAGTCCCCGGGAAAAGGAAAACGCTTGCATGGAATCTCTCGAAAATTTGATATGGCCAACCACATGTGCATGCTCAAGCATCCCAATGCATCCCATGCCGGGTGCAGACAACGCAAATAAATCTCCAGGAGAGGAAATCATATCGATATGGCTAATTGGTCATATACAATCGGTTTAATAGACATAATCGAAATCCGCGTCAAGCGTATTCTCACGCTGCGGCATGGCGGGTCCGTGTCAATTTGGTCACTTTAGTTCCACCTTCCTCGGCAAAACCCTTAAAGCTCAAAAACCGAATGCCCATATCACCGTATCATGGGTTGATGGTTTTGGGACATCCGCAGCGTGGGGGAGATCTTCATTAAACTTCTTGCAAGAGCAGGCGTGAGCTTCCGGCCATAACTCGCTCCACTGGATATTCCCGCTTCAGGTTTTTCAAGGCTTTCCGGAAAACAAAATACAAAGGAAGAGAAAAATGCTCCGGCAACATACCATCCACGGATTGATGTTGAATTCGTTGATACGCTTCAAACGCTTCTTCGTGGAAAGTAAAGAGCCAATGCCTTTGCCGATTTCCCGGCATCTCGCGCACCAGCTATTTCTTCTTTCCCCGGTGCATTCTCCGGGAAAAAGAAGCATGAAAACCATCGTGTTTTCTCGGAATCTTCTTACGGGTGAAAGTATTCCATGCTTCATTTTCATTGATAACCCCAAAGAAAGAACAGTAATTTAACTTATTGATAACAAGAATATGGCGCCAGGCTCAGAATCTAATACCGGAAGGCGTACGGGGTCGCGTCCCGCCAGGCGCGCCATTCTTTCTCTCCGGTCCATCTTCTTTCAGCTTGATCATCCCCTTAGCCGGAGGGAAGATGGCAGGCAGGCTTCCATCTTCCTATGAAAACAATCCTGCTTCTCCCCCTTCTCCTCTGTACACTTCCGTGTCCGGCCCGGCAAACAAAAGGCAACCCGTCGGAACAACCTGAGATAAAGGTCCGTACAGACTACTTTTACATTTCGGAAAATAACGCAAAAGAGGAAAAACGCGACATCACCCTGTTTCTGCATTTCTTCCTGAAAGGCAACGGAACGTTTACTGAACAGGAAGGCCCCCACCAGCTGACCCTGTCGGATCCGGAAGGATCATGGAGCGTTCCGCTTGATACGGGAATGAAAACTGATCAGCATGAACCGCTTGCCGCCAAATTGTCGCAAATGCGCCTCCCTTCTTTGAATCCCGGAAAAGGAATCAAAAACTGGTGCGTGAGGCTCACTTCCCCTCCATTCCACCTGCCTCCCTCCACAACGAAATTCAGAATCAGGGGGCATCTCGTTTTCTACCTTGCCAGACAAATCCATACGCTGCCTCCTTTCAACCTTCTCCAGGAAGGAAAGGGACGAACGCAGGATATCCCCCTCCCCTCCCCGGAACAACGTGAAGGGGACCTGGCCTTTTCCGATACCCCGAACACCGCCACGTTCACTTCCTCCACCCCGTCTTCGGGCTGTGCGGACATGACTTTGAAGTACGATCCGTCACGGTTCCAGTTTGCACAATTCCTCCTCGTAGACAAGAAGGGGAAGGCCGCGGAGGCCACCCCTGCCCGGTTCTCCTTTAATTTCAACAATCAGGGGCATCAGGAATATATCTTTAACCGGCAATACTATTCAAAACAGGATTGGAACCTTCTCCAGGTAAAACTTTTCTACATCAACCCGGAGGAGATGCGGCGCGTCGCGGTTCCGGTGGATATGGAAATAGACCTCGCGCGCAAAGGCCCCCCTGTCCGCCATTCCCGCCAGGAATTCACCATCCTGCCTGCCCCGTCCCCCATTCCTTTCGTCCATGATCCGCGTCTGCCGGAGGAAAAAGTGCGGTTTGGGCTGCATTACTTCCATCAAAACCAAGGCCCCGGCTCCAGCGGGCATTCCCTGGTTTACGACGGACCTTTCACCAGAATTGATTTCCAGCCTGAAACGCCGGAAAACGGGCCTGTGGCCATTAGCATTTCACCGGAAAATCCACTAACCGTGAGAGGCAATGAAACATCACCCCCGGTTTTTGCTGCCGCTTCCAGCCATATGAGCTTCTCCCCCTGGGAAAAAGAAATCCCTATCCCCATCCTGAGCCTGAACATCCCGGATCTGCTGCCGGAAACCTCTTCCTGCTGGACTCTCTCCGGAACGGCAAACATGATCATGGCCAGTCGCGCCTGCCGCATATCCTTCCCGCTTCCTACCGTCATGGGAAGCACGGTCACGCTCCCCCTTCAGGATATTCCGGGAATCAAACTGCCGGATGACGCCAAGACGACGCTCACCGTCACGGACATGAAATCCGAATCCTCACGGAGCTCCCTGCTCCTGCATGTCCGCAGCACCCTTCCTTCCGCCTGTTTCGGCTCCCTCACTCTCATTGACGCGAACAACCGGGAGTATTCGCCGGCGGAACCGGTCGTTCATGACACTCACCCGCAGGGAGTGACACGCATTTATGAACCTTATTGGGAACCTGGGGACCGGAACATTACGGCGGAGCTGATCATTTACATCAATCCCCGCACGGTACGGGTTCCGCTGAATCTGAAATTCGGAGCCGGAGGAATGGTACCGTCTCCGCCATCTGAATAATGGCTCAAAGGCATGCCGCCCAACAATTTTTACCCCCCCTGAAAAACGACGAGTGCAGGTCTCTCCCAACCAGATCATAAGGCCTCAGCGGTAGAAAACATTTCACAGGCCATGGCTGCCCCTCCCCTTGCCGGGAAATCTCGCCCGGCAAACCTCCGGAAAAACGGGGATGAACGGAATCTTCCGGCATGCCGTACCCCCGGAAAAGCGGGCATTCCCTCCGTCATCTGAACTTCTTCAGGAACGGGGCGATCAACGCCGTTCCCAGACCGACCAGGGCAATGAGGGAGAACGACCATCTTAAAGAAGACGCATGGGCAATATGCCCGATGACCGGAGGCCCCAGCAGAAAGCCCAGAAAGCCGATCGTGGAAACGGAGGCCAGAGCCACGCTGGGAATCATCTTTTTGGACTTTCCAGCCATGCTGTAGCAGAGAGGGACAATGGAAGAGGTGCCCAGCCCCACCAGAAGAAAACCTAGCGTGGCGGACCACAGCACCGGGAACAGGACGGCAACCAGAAGCCCGGCGGCAATCAGGATGCCGCTCGCGCGCAGCACGCGCACGGCTCCAAAGCGCATCACCATGCGGTCCGCCGTAAAACGCCCCAGGGCCATCGTGCTCATGAACGCTACATATCCCGTCTGCACCAGGCCCGGGCCTGGCTGGACCACGCTTTCAAAATATACGCCGCTCCAATCGAACATGGTTCCCTCGCTGACCATGCTTCCGAACGCAATCAACCCGATGAGCAGCACATAGGCGTCCATGCTCCGGAACATGCCACCGCTCTGGGAACTGGAACGCCGGGCGTCCCGCGGCAAAAGGAAACGGGAAAAAACGGCCAGAATGACCATGCATATCAGAAAAATGGCGATGAAATGCGTTTCCGTGGACACATTCCAGTCCACCATGAAGGCCCCCAGCAGCGCGCCGAAGAACCCCGCCAGGCTCCACAGGCCGTGAAAGCGGGCCATGATGCTGCACTGGTACAGCCGCTCCACGCCCACCCCCTGCGTATTGACGGAAATATTCGTCAGATTGGCGGCCACACCGAACAAAAACAGCCCTCCGGCCAGTTCCCAGAAGGAGGAAACCAGCCCCAGGCACACGAGTACGGCGGGGTAAAAAACGGAAGACGCCATGAGTATCCTCCGGCTGCCGAAGCGGCCTACCAGGTAGCCGGACAAGGCCATGGCGGACATCTGCCCGACGGGAACGGCAAAGAGGACGGACCCCAGATCGGCATCGTTCATCCCCAGGGTGCTCTTCACGTCGGGAATGCGGCAGGCCCAACTGGCGAACACCAGGCCCTGAAGAAAATAGAAGGTACTGACCGACAACCGGTAAACGCCCTGGGTCGTTTTGGGAAGAGAGAGATTCATTCTGGATTTTCCGGATCGCGCAAAAAGCTAACTTCATTTGCCGCCCCTGGCAAGAGAAATCATATCTCATACAATAAGATTTGACCATGCAGAACCGGCAAAGGAGCAAGGGCCTGGCGTTTCCGGCAGACCATTCATGGTCCGCACTGTTTACCGTAAAAACTCCTCCCTGCAAACAAAAAACGCCGTCCTCACAGAGAGGACGGCGTTTCTTCAAACAAAACGGAAAATTTTCTCAGCGCGGATCGCGGTGCCAGTTCAGGGCGCCCTTGCCCAGGGCATACAGGTAGGCTACCAGCAGAATGCCGATGAAAATGCACATGGCCGTGAACGATTCCGGATTCAGCATCACGTAATCCCGGAAGTTGACGGCCCAGGGATAGAGGAAAACCACTTCCAGGTCAAAAATCACGAAAAGCATGGCCACCATGTAGAACTTAACAGAGAACATGGGAGCCCCTTCACCCACGGGAATCATGCCGCATTCGTAAGGAATGTCCGCAGGCTTGCGAACGGAAGAACGCTTGCCCATCAAGATACTGAGCAACAAAATAATGCCGGCCAGCCCCAGGGCTGCCACCACCTGCACAAGCACTGAAAAGAATTCCTGATTCATGACGTCTGGCACGGGTGTACCACACCCATCCCGGAAAAGCAAAACTAAAAAGGGGCCGCGGTTACCATGCTGACATGGACGCCTATTTTCCCGAAAACGCGGAAAGAACGCCATTTACGGGGCTTTTTCCCGCACGCACGTTTCCCTTCCGCTTTGCTCCTCCATCCGGTCGCGACTCCGGCGTACGGCGGAGTCACGCTCCCATCCAGCCAGCCGCCCAGCCCCATAGCCAGGAACACAAATACCATCCCCCCACCAGCACGGAAACAAGAAGTCCCAGCAATTTCAGCAGCACAAAGCCTCCAGCCAGCACTAACCCGGCTACGCAGGCCATAACCATGCCGGCGATCATGGAAAGGAAATCAAGCACGGACGTCAACATGGCTCCTGCATTCAGTATATCGGTTGACCGCCTCCGGCAAGAATAAAACCGCGGCCATTCCCACAAAAACGGTTCTACGCCCCTAACTCCGGCCTGCCAGCACCTTCCTGAGCACGTGAATCACTCCGTTGTCCTCGTTGGACGGAGCCGTAAACGCAGCCATTTTCCGGATTTCCGGAACGGCATTGGCTACCGCATAGCTGAATCCGGCCTGCCTCATCATCTCGGCGTCATTCATCTGGTCGCCGAAGACCATGGTCTCCGCCGCAGAAATCCCCAGCCGCCGCTGAATCAGCTCCAGGGCATTTCCCTTGTTGGCTCCCTTCCGGCTGATATCCATCCACCGTTCACCGGAAACGGCCACCTGGAAACGGTCCGCCAGATGCTTCAAATGCGGATAGCTGTTATTCACGGCCCCCTGGAAATCGTACACGGCTATCTTCAGCAGCCTGTCGCCCTTGACGGAAAGCAGGTCATCCACCTGTTCGCAACGGGCGTAATACCTGCGGGCCTCCCGGACAAACTCGGGCCGGGAATCCTCTATATAGGCGGAATCCCGGCCCGCCAGCACGATGCAGGCCCCCTCAATGCCCCGGATCTGCACAATCAGCGGCGCGGCGGTCTCCCTCTCCATGTCCGCCACCAGCCATTCATCCCGGCCATCGGCCACATAGGCTCCGTTTTCTGCGATGAACAGCATCCTGTCCGCCACAGGGGAAAAAGTTTTCCGCAGCCCGTCATATTGCCGCCCGCTGGCAGCCGCAAAACGGATCCCGTGTTTCTCCAATTGTTCGAAAATGGTGAAAAAATCCGGATCCAGTTCTCCCCGTCCGTTGAGCAGAGTGCCGTCCATGTCGGATGCAATGAGTCTGACGGAATCCATAACTGCCCACAGCATCGGGTACCTCTTCCTTCAAGGCAAGCGCATGCTGTGCCAGTGCGGAAGCAGAAAACCGGAAAAATCTCAAGGTCCGCTTTAAAACCATTCGCAAACCGCATATTCTCGCTTCATGCCGTCTTTCCCATTGAAAAATCCACCGCAAAGCCGGATGCGGGAACGGTGGATTTCCCCTCTTGCCCGGAACGTTCGAAATCACGCTTCTTTAACATTTCAGCCACATGCTCAATGGATAAGATGACATGCCGGATTAGGAATCCGAAATAATCGAAAATATTTGAACTTAAAATAAATGCAAATAACGGCCCTGATGAATGCGGCGGAATGGAAGCAGAAAACACCATGACACGATCTTTCCGTCCGTCTCCAGGAAAGCTTGTATTTTCTTGCATCCGTCCTTTTCCTGCAAGGTTTCCCATTCTTCCCGGATTCCTAATCCGCGGCCCATTCTTCGGGATTTTTTATATCTCTACCCAGAGGCAGATGAAAACCGTTCTATTTTTTCATTGCTCCCGGTTCCGTATTCCTGCATCATCATGCTTTGCAGTTCCCTGCTTATGATACACATGACATTTGGAAAAAAGGCTCTCTGGTTTCTTGGTGCTCTAAGTGTGTTTGCGGCCCTCGTCGCCGGATCATCCATTTTCTGGTTCCTGCGGAATGAACCATCCCCACGGGAATGGAAATTCAGCCCCCTGTGGTCGGAAACGGAAAAAGAGCAAATCCTGATGGTGGCGGACTATATGGAGCGCCACGGTCCGGAACGGTTCCTTCTCAGGTCCCTCTCACCTAATTCCCGTCATATTGACTGGCACCTGTTTTCCGAATTTTCCATGAGCCAGTACATGAAGGACGAAATCCGGGAACGGCTCCAGATGATACGGGAAACAGCGGAAAACGGAGATGGCCGCTGCCGTTCCTCCCATCATGAATCCCTGCTGCACCTGGCTGCCGGGCTGGGGCACGTCCAGCTTTTGAACCGCCTGCTCCAGATGAACGCGGACCCCAACCTCCAGATCATCATGTCTCCGCAGGCGGCACAGCTCCTGAACGGCTCGGAGCTGGGAGACACCCCCATGACATACGCCTGCTGTCCGGGCCTGGGCGACGACGCGCCTCTTCCCGTGGGCAACAGGCTGACGTGCCTTTCCCTGCTGATCCGGAACGGAGCCAGTGTGGACAAAATCGGCCCCGCAGGATGGCCGCCCCTCGTCATGTCCTGCGTAGCGGGTATCGGGGGAGCCCCTTATGAGGAAACGGCGCTTCTTCTGCTCAAGCACGGAGCGGATATTTCCATTTGCCCGGAACTGAGGGGGAAAAAAACCAGCCTGCTTTCCTGGGCGGTCGCGGCCGGTTACCCGAATGTTGTCCGCAAGCTGTGTGAAGCGGGGTATGATCCCAACTTCCGCGGAGAAATGAGTCCCCCTCTTCTCTGCCTGAACCTGCACGCCCCGGACACCGCTCTCCGGATCACCCAAATACTGATTCAGTACGGAGCGGACGTCAACGCCGCCATGCCCGTGGACACGGCGCCGCCGGATTCCGCAGGAGACACGGCCCTCCTGAACCTGTGCCGCCAGCTGGGCGCCATTGATGAAGAACTGCTCCCCCAAATGCGGGACCTGGTCAATCTGCTGATTAATGAGGGAGCGGACGTCAACCACCAGAACTCCGTCGGGGAAACACCCCTGATGCTCTGCTGCCGTGACATGCTGCTGGGCGACGGAAACCTGGACACCGTGAAACTGGGAATAGCAAGACTCCTGCTGGACCGGAACGCCAAGGCGTTCCTGCGGGACAGATATGGCCGCACCGCTCTCCAGCAAATAGGCAGCCAGGAAAACGAACACATCCACATGGTGCTGAAAAGCCTGCCGGAATTGAACGCTTCCCCCTCTACCCGCCAGGTTCTCCATTAAAAACCTTTCCATTCCACATGGAAAGGCGCTTCTCCCCCTGCCTTCGCCGTTCTTCCGTTCTACGACAACTTCCGGAATCCGCAGCCGGACACTTCCCAAGCGCCGCGGAAAAGCCATTCTTCCGCATCCTTGAAGTCCTCCATCCTGCGGAAACGGGCCGCCCCGGAGGCCTCCCCGCAGCGGTTTCCCGCGCACCGGCGGATCACTTCACACGGGCGCTTACCGTATCCAGCAGCACCCCGGAATCAGGCTTGGACCCGGTGCTGATGAAATGAATGTAGCTGGCTCCGTTGGGAGACTGATTGGCCATCTTCAGCGTTCCCGCCTTGGCGCCGTCCAGAGAGACGGCGGCCTGGCTCCCCTGGAACAGGATGGAAACCTCATGCCATGCCCCGGGTGTGACAGGCACCTTTTTCATGCCCAGCAGCAGATGGGGGGCAGGCTTCAGCTTGATGGGAAACGTGAACAGGGCATAATCCTTCGTCGTGGTATCGCAGGCGTTGAACAAACGGTCCGTCAGGGACACCTGAAGGCCGGAATCCTCCGCCTGTTCCCCGTCCGCCACACGGAAGCGGAACTTGACCAGTCCCGTGGTTCCGTTCGGGAAATTCCACGTAGCGCCTCCGTTCTGATAATCCACATTGGACTTTTCATTCACCAGCTCCGGATCATTCAAACGCTTGATCTGAAGAACCTTTTTGGAACCGCCCGCGGGGTCCGGCACCAATTTGGCGGAGGGCTTGCGGTTGTAGCTGCAATGCCCCTTCTTCTGCGGAATATAAGTATGGATGGTCCATTGGGAATCCAGATCCTTGCCCGTCTGGGAGGAACGCGTCTTGGCGGCCACCCAGCGGCGGTCCACGATCATCAGGCGGCGATGATTCTTGTGCTGGCCCAGGGAAACCAGAATGCGGTTCTTGTCCAGCTGCACCATTTCGCTCTGGTGCTTTCCACGGTCTTCCGGCCCGTCAAGAGTGGCGTACCCCGGATGGTTGCGGTGCTCGTCCAGAATAATTTCCCGGAATCCGTACCAGGTCTTTCCTTCATCGCCGGACATGGCGATGTGGTGGGAATCACGGTTGGTAAACACGTCTTCCCAGGTGCCGTTGCCCGCCGTGGCATTCTCGGGGAGGGCCATCGTATTCGTCCACAGGGAAACAATGGTGCCGTCATCCAGGCGGCCCAGCGTATTCATGGTCAGCGTTCCGAAAAAGCGGGACGGTTCCGGCTTGCTCCATGTCTCGCCACGGTCCTTTGAAAAAGCCTGCCACGCCTGGTCTTGGGAAGTGCGTGCGAGCGCCCACAGGGTGCCGTCCTTCATTTCCAGAACCGTAGCTTCCACGGCATTGTTGAACCATCTGACGCCCTGGTGGGGCGGCTTGGCTTCATGACGGGGGGAAGTAATGCCGCTCCTGGACACGCGCCAGGTCAGGCCTCCGTCGTCGGAAATATGGAATTTGGTCCCGCCGCCCATGTTGTGGAACGGAATAAGCACCCTCTTCCCCTTGTCGACAAAAATGGGGGACCGCATGATGCCGCCCAGCTTCTTAAGATTTTTCCTCTTTTCAGGGTCTTTCCAGTCCTCCTCCAGCTTGCCGTCGTTGGTGACGGCAAACCATTTGCCGTCCAATCCTCCTTTGGAAAGGAACACGAAGCCGCCAATGGGCTGCACGCGGATGAATTCTCCCGTCAGCGGATTGCGCGTGATGGCGGGGGACTCCTTGGGAATGCCGCCATAATTGGGCGGATAACTGGCCGGGGCCATCTTCATTTTCCACGTTTTTCCATTATCCGTGCTCACCAGGTAATCCGGCTCTTTCCTGGTGCCGGAATAATGGCGGATTTCCCGCGCATTCACGCGAACAAGGCCCCGCCCCGCATCGGAAGGCGGGGTGGCGACGATCCGGGGCTCCGGGGCCGGTTCAGCCTTCTGCTGGGCATAACAGCAACACAATGAAGCGGCAAAAAGAAAAAACAGAGAACTTTTCATAAATCAATCAGCAACCAGAGGCAGAGTATTCTTATAGGCAAGCATCCCGGCCATCAAGCCGAATCCCCGCATGATAAAAAAGACCACAGGCAGACCATCACCGGGAATCCTCCCCGCCGCGATAGGCGGAATCCATCTTTTTCAGCAGTATTCCCAGTTCCCGGCCCAGCACCTCGTAGCCCTTCCCATTCGGGTGCACCGTGTCCCTCATGAAGTCCTGCCGCGGGGAAACACCGTCTTCCGACAACAGGGCCTTCCCCGGATTGGCAAAGAAAACCGCCTTTCCGTCGTGGAGCTTCGCCAGCAGCCTGTTCGTCTGAATAATGGGTTGTTCCAGATCCTTTTCCTTCCGTGGCAGGATGCCCAGCAGCAGAACTCTGGAAGAAGGACACTTCCGGCGCACCAGCCGTATAAAGGCCGCCATATTGTCCGCGCACGCCTGCGGCGTATCCCTGCGGTGCCCCAGATTATTGGTCCCCAGCAGGACAATAACCACCCGTGGGGAAATGCCGTCCAGTTCTCCGTTCTGCACGCGGTAATAGGCATTATCCACGTAATCGAATCCGAAGCCCATGTTGGTCGCCCTGTGGGGGCCGAACAATTTCTTCCATGAATCCTCCCCTCTTTTCCCGCTGTCTCCGGAAGGCTCGCCGCCCCAGTGATGGGTAATGCTGTCACCGATCATCACGTACTCCGGCTTCACCACCCGGTTTCTTCTCTTAACGGCTTCATGCCGGGCATTCCAATCATACGGGTCCCGCTGATGGGGCTCCGGCTTCAGTGTGGCGGGCAGAGAAGCGGCGGGGGCGGGAAGAGAGGGAAACGCCAGGCAGGAGGCGCCCAGCAGCAAGGTGAAGATGGACAACATAAAATTCATGGCGGAAGAGCGAAATTGAACAATAGTTTCAACGAATCCTCCCGCATATCAAGACCGCATGAGGTTCCACCCCTCTCCGGATGGAAAAGACCACTACCCAATGACGGTCCCCTCGCAGGCAAAAACCTCGTTTTTCTCAAAGGCTTTTTAACTATCAGATGGATAAAAGCAGCTAGCCGACGACAATTGAAAGTCGGTACTAATCATTTTTCCACCCCGGTTTATTAAAAAAATCAATATATTTTGAAAAACATCAATGTACTGATAACGATAACGCGGCCGGGGCGTAACTTCTAGGCAATTGGAAAAATTTTATCATCCATGAAATCCTTCGCCATATTTAAAATCATATTCTGCATATTATCCACCGTCCCGCTGATAAAAGCAGAAGATAAAATTCCATTTCCTGTCATAGAAAATGGAAATGGAGCATCCATCTATTACAGCGGGAAAAATAAAGTTATCCAGACAGCCATTGACATTCTCATAAAAGATTCTCAACAAGTATGTAGAAAAAAAGGAATTTCTTTGACGGACTCCGAAAAGGAAGGAGATATATTGGTAGGCGTTATCGGAGAAGATAAAACATTCGATACATTATGTTCACAACATTACCCGAAATACAAGGAACTGAAAGGGAAATGGGAAACCTTTCTCATACATCCCATACGTTCCCATGATAACAAGAAAAAACTTCTGATAGCCGGATCGGATACACGAGGCGCAGCATACGGAATATTGGAGCTGTCAAGGAGCATGGGAATATCCCCCTGGATTTGGTGGGCTGATGTCATTCCAGAAAAAAAAGACTCTGTTCTGTGGAATCGCTCCCCTCAACACGTGCAAGGCCCGTCTGTCCCATACCGCGGCATATTCCTAAATGATGAAGACTGGGGGCTCATGCCATGGAGCACAAAAAATTATGATCCGACCAACCGGGCGGGAGAAATCGGAATAAGAACATATTCCAAAATCTTTGAGTTAATGATGAGGCTCCGGGCCAATACGCTATGGCCGGCCATGCACGAATGCACCGTTCCTTTCCATTTTGTCAAGGATGCTAGGGAAACGGCTGAAAAATATGGTATTATCATAGGCACATCGCATTGCGAACCCATGATGAGGAATAGTGCAGGAGAGTGGAACGACCAATTGAACGGACCTTATAATTTTGTCACTAATTCAAACAATGTCATACGTTACTGGAAAGAACGCCTGTTGGAAGTAGGGCAAAAGGAGAACATCTATACGATCGGAATGCGAGGGCGGCATGACGGCAGAATGCAAGGAGTCAATTCCCTTGAAGAAGAAAAGAATGTCTTGCAGCAAGTTATCCGTAGCCAGAGAGAACTTTTAACAAAGCATGTTAACGGCAATATAAAAAAAATACCGCAAATTTTTGTTCCTTATAAGGAAGTTTTAAAGGTTTATAACAACGGATTAAGCCTCCCCGATGATATAACTCTCATGTGGAGCGATGATAATCATGGACACCTGACACGCTTGAACAGCGACAAAGAAAAATCCAGAACGGGAGGTTCCGGAATATACTATCACATCTCTTACTGGGGCGCCCCTCAGGATTATCTCTGGCTCGCATCCACCCAGCCAGGCCTGATCTATCAGGAAATGCAACGAGCGTGGGAAAACCAGGCGCGCAAAATATGGATATTGAATGTGGGAGATATCAAACCAGCGGAATACCTGATGGAATTTTTCCTGGATATGGCATGGAATATCCATTCTATGGATTCAAACACAATTCGTTCCCATCTTTCTTCCTGGGTAAGTCGGCAATTTCCCGGTTACGAACATGAAATATCCCCGCTTTTAAATCTTTATTATGACCTTGCCGCTCAAAGAAAACCGGAGCATATGGAATTTCTGCCCTCAAAAAAAGGGATTCTATTTTCCAATCCATACAATTTTCACGAATTCGGTGACGAGGCAGGGAGAAGAATATATGGGTATCAGGTTATCAGCGATCTATCGGAAGAAATCTATAAAAAAATGGATCATGAAAGAAAAGACTCTTATTTCCAGCTAGTCCACTATCCTGTCTCAGCCGCAGCTTCCATGAACAAAAAAGTGCTGTATGCTCAAAAAGCCAGAGAACTGGCTGTGTATAACCTCCCGGCAGCCAATAACTACAGCACTCTTTCCAAAAAAGAATATGATAAAATATCCCAGTTAACCCATCACTACAATGTGGAAATAAGTAATGGCAAATGGAACGGAATGATGAGTATGTCTCCGAGAAATCAATCTGTTTTCAAATGTCCCGAATTTCCGGAATTCATCACTTCGACAAAAAAAGGCTTGCTGCTTTGGGTCGATGGGAATCCATCCCCCTCAGAAGAACGCCAAGTCACCTTACCCACTTTAACAAAAGGGGGAAAGAGGCCGTCAACCGTTACAGTTTACCAGAGAGACAATGATAACATTGTCTATGAAGCCGTCGATATTCCAAAAGGATTTCAAATTCAAACAAATCCTCTTCCTGGCGGGGAAGTTCAAATAGCCGTATATGCGGATTCCACCACGCAAGACGGACGGAATACCATTAAAATAAAACTCAATGGAGAATATTATGAATTCATATGTCCCGCCGTTTCAGCCAAAACAAACATGCCTCAACAATTTATTGAAAATCAATTTTACATATCATTCCCCGCAGCACAACAAATAAACAATCATTTAAAAACAAAAGTTATTGATTCTCTCGGGCATAGTGGAAGCTCCATAGTCCTTCCGAAATCTTCCGAAGATCATAAAAACAAACATGCCTTTTACGAATTCTATTCCGTCAGCAAAGGACAATTCAACTTATATATCGGAAGCATTCCTATCCACCCGCAATACGAGAAAAAGCTAAGATATGCCGTTATCATTGACAATCAAGCACCTGTCATTGTGTCAACATACGCGGAATTCCATACAAAAAAGTGGAACTTGAATGTCCTGAGAAACCAGTCTTTAACCTCAAGCCAGCATATTATTGAAAAACCGGGGAAGCATGCCATACGGATTTACGCGCTTGACGAAGACTTATACTTGGACCAAATCATGATTGATTTTAAGAAAAATAGAAAATTCTACGCTATTCCTTGCAGTTATTGCAACAATCCATTTTATTCTATTATAAACAAAAATCCTGTTATTAAAAATAAGGGCTTGCCAACAAAAAAATAATAGGCACACTTTCCTCCCTTCATCATCATTTTATATTGGTTTTTGTTTATGGTCGGCATCATAAAAGACTTGAAAGAGGCCCCCGCCCTGCCGCAGGAATGGCAGGGATTCAAGCCGGGAGCATGGACGGAGTCCATTGACGTACGGGATTTCATCCAGCATAATTACACGCCCTATTCCGGCAATGAAGAGTTTCTTTCCGGCCCCTCCCAGCGCACGCTTCGTTTATGGGAGGAGCTGAAAGTCCTGCTGAAACAGGAAATAGACAACGGCGGCGTGCTGGATGCGGATGAAGAAGTGGTCTCTTCCATCACATCCCACAAGCCCGGCTACATTGACAAGGAACTGGAAGTAATCGTGGGCCTCCAGACGGACGCCCCCCTGAAGCGCGCCCTGATGCCCTTCGGCGGCCTGCGCATGGCGCAGCAGGCCCTGGAATCCTACGGGTTCAAGATGTGTGAAAAAACCTCTTCCATCTTCAAAAAAATCCGCAAGACGCACAATGAAGGCGTTTTTGACGCCTACACCTCCGATATCCGAGCGGCCCGTTCCGCCGGAATCATCACCGGGCTGCCGGACGCCTATGGCCGCGGCCGCATCATCGGCGACTACCGCCGCGTGGCCCTGTACGGCACGGACAGGCTGGCCGCCGAACGCCGCAAGGACCTGAAAAGTTACGAAAACAGGCCCCTCACGGACGACGTGATCCGCCTGCGCGAAGAAATGAGCGAACAAATCCGCGCCCTGGAGGAACTTGCCCAGCTGGGCGCCTCCTACGGCTGCGACCTCAGCCGCCCCGCCGCCGATTCCCGCGAGGCCGTGCAATGGACCTACCTGGGCTACCTGGCCGCCGTAAAGGAACAAAACGGCGCCGCCATGTCCCTGGGCCGCGTCTCCACCTTTTTCGACATCTACTTCACCCGCGACCTGGAACAGGGACGGATCACGGAAGAGGAAGTTCAGGAAATCATGGACCAGTTCGTGATGAAGCTGCGCATCGTCCGCTTCATCCGCACGCCCGACTACAACAACCTGTTCTCCGGAGACCCCACCTGGGTGACGGAATCCATCGGCGGCATGGGGGAAGACGGGCGCACGCTGGTCACCCGCAGCTCCTTCCGCATGCTCCAGACCCTTTACAATCTGGGACCGGCTCCGGAACCGAACCTGACGGTCCTGTGGTCCGGGGACATGCCGGAAGCCTTCAAAAGCTTCTGTGCCAGGGTCTCCATAGAAACGTCCTCCGTCCAGTACGAAAACGACGACCTGATGCGCCCGCACTGGGGGGACGACTACGGCATTGCCTGCTGCGTCTCCGCCATGCGCATCGGCAAGCAAATGCAATTCTTCGGAGCCCGCGCCAACCTGGCCAAGTGCCTGCTGTACGCCCTGAACGGCGGCGTGGACGAACTCAAGGGCAAACAGGTGGCCCCGCCCTCTCCGCGCTACACGGAGGAAATCCTCAAATACGACGAGGTCATGGCCCTGTACGACAACATGCAGGACTGGCTTGCCAAAACCTACATCGACGCCCTGAACATCATCCACTACATGCACGACAAATACTGCTATGAACGCATTGAAATGGCGCTGCATGATCCGGAAATTCTGCGCACGATGGCCACGGGCATCGCCGGGCTGTCCGTGGCGGCGGACTCCCTCTCCGCCATCAAATACGCCACGGTGAAGGCCGTCCGCAATGAAGACGGCCTGATCGTGGACTTCAAAACGGAAGGCGAATTCCCCTGCTACGGAAACAACGACCCGCGCGTGGACGACATCGCGTGCAGCCTGGTGAGCAACTTCATGCAGAAGCTGCGCAAACTGCACACCTACCGCAACTCCCTCCCCACCCAGTCCATCCTGACCATCACCTCCAACGTGGTGTACGGCAAGAAAACGGGCAACACCCCGGACGGCCGCCGCGCCGGGGAACCGTTCGCACCCGGGGCCAACCCCATGCACGGACGGGACAGGAACGGAGCCGTGGCCTCCATGCTTTCCGTGGCCAAACTGTCCTATGACGACTCCCTGGACGGCATCTCCTACACCTTCTCCATCGTGCCCCAGGCCCTGGGCAAGGAGGAAGGGGAACGCCGTACCAAGCTCTCCGCCCTGCTGGACGCCTACTTTGCCGCCACCGGCCACCACATCAACGTGAACGTCCTGGAACGGGAAACCCTGCTGGACGCCATGGACCACCCGGAAAAATACCCGCAGCTCACCATCCGCGTTTCCGGCTATGCCGTCAACTTCATCAAGCTGACCCGGGAACAGCAGCAGGAAGTCATCAACCGCACCTTCCACACCCGCTAACCCATCTCCACGGATGCCGCAGGCGCCCTTCCATCAACCGGACTCCGGCGGAAACTCTGTCGCCGCCGTCACGGGCCTGGTCCATTCCGTGGAATCCTGCGGCACCGTGGACGGGCCCGGCATCCGCTTCGTCCTCTTCCTGTCCGGATGCAGCCTGCGCTGCCGGTACTGCCACAACCCGGACGCCTCCTACGTCCGCCGGGGGCAAACCAGAAGCGCCGCGGACATTCTGGAGGAACTTGCACGCTACCGGGACTTCCTGCAAGCGGCCGGAGGCGGCCTTACCCTCTCCGGCGGGGACCCGCTCTTCCAGCCGGCCTTTGCCAAAGCCGTGTTGAAAGGAGGAAAAGCCATGGGCCTGCACACCTGCCTGGACACGTCCGGCCACCTGGGAGCGAATGCGGACGGCGAACTGCTGGAACACACGGACTTGGTCCTGCTGGACATCAAGGCATGGAACCCGGAACGCTACCGGAACCTGACGGGCGGAGAACTGCGCCCCACCCTGGAATTCGCGGAGCGCCTGGCCGCCCTCCGCAAGCCCGTATGGCTCCGCTACGTGCTGGTGCCCGGCCTCACGGACGGCATGGAAGACATGGCGCAGCTTGCCCGCTGCGCCCGCCGCCTGGGAAACGTAGAACGCGTGGACGTACTTCCCTTCCACCAGATGGGCCGCTTCAAATGGGATGAACTGAACCTGGACTACACGCTCCGGGATGTTCGCGAACCCTCCGCGGAACTGACGGAACAGGCCCGCAGTATTTTCCGCCGGGAAGGAAATTCAAGGTATGAAGTACATTGATAAGATGAAAAAATTTTCTTCAGTCACGGGAACTGTCCAAAGCATTCATTCCCCCTTTGACCATTCCCAGCAAGATATCCACCTTATTTTCAGCTTTTAAAGCACGCTCACGCCATATCCTGACATCCAGCCCCAGCCCTTCCTCGCGCGCTTGCAAAAGAAGGGCAATCACGGATTCCCTCATGCGCGAGGGAACCTTTTCACCCTGCTCCAGGCGAACCAGGCAGGTTATATCGTAGCCGGATAGTTCTGCAAGACGAGCCAGGGTTAAATGGGTCTTCTTCCTCAACTTTTTAACATGAATTTCCCTGGACATCATTAACTTATATTTACCGGCGGCATGTCTCCATGGCAGCGGGATGAATAAATCTTCATTTCTGAAAAGGAAAACCCCTTAACTGGAAAAGGTATTTATCTCCCGCAAGGCATCCAGCACTTCCTGCACGGAAATGCTGCGGTTGCAGGGAACGCCACGGTCGCATTCCCTCAGGAAACACGGGGAACAGCACTGGTGACTGTACAGGGAGCGGTGGAACTGCCCCAGCGGACGGCACACGTCCGGAAGCCTGGTGGAAAACAGGGTCACCGTTGGAAGGCCGCGGCAGGAGCAGAGAGAGGGAATAACGCCGTCCACGGCAATGGCTGCCGCCGCGGCATCCATGACGGGGAACAGGTCTTCCGGCGCCCCGGCCTTCATCTCCACCTGCAGCCGCTCCGCCAGAGCGGAAGCCCGCTCGCGGTCTTCCTCCAGAGCCACCAGCACCGGCCTGCCCGGAAGGGAGCGTACCAGTTCCTCCCATTGTTCCTCCCCCCATTCGCTGGCTGGCCCCAGCGTGGAAAACGGAGCGATCAGAACGGGAGCCCCCTCCCCGGCGTGCGCCTTTTTCACGGGAAACACGAAAGAGTTCCAGATATCCAGGCCATGCAAATCCCCCAGGTGCAAATAGGGCCGGACGCGGTGAACGGGAGGAGCCGCTTTCAGGACGGAAGCCTTTACCCGGAACTTGTACTTCCGGCATCCGGGATGAGTATCCAGGCCGGAAAACATCATGGGGCCATACGGTGCCAGAGCCTTGAGGGTTTCCATATCCTGGTCCAGCATGACGCCCAGGTCCAGGGGGCCTTCATTGTAAAACTCATCCGCGGCCAATGCTTCCCGGAGCTGTTTCAGGGAATCGTGCGGCAGGACATGGGCCACTTCCTCAAATGTTTTCCAAACACCCGCCTGGCCGGACGGGCAGATGACGCTCACCTGCATGTCCGGCCTGGCGCCCTTCAGCGCCCTGATCAATGGAACGGTCAGCAAGGCTTCATCCAGGGCCCTGGGAACGGCCACCAGAATGCGGTACGGTTTCAGTTCCATCTTCTCCAGAAGCCTGAACGTCTTTTCATCCCTGGGAGCAAAACGGTCGATGGACTTCCAGCGGTGGTGCATCCAGAACACGTCCAGAACGGACCTGCCGATCAGCTCTTCCAAATGCCTGTTCACCTCCATGGTATCTCCCGCCAGAGAACCGTCGGAACCGGAAAAATCCACCACGTTGCCCATATCCGCAATCCAGTGGCCCGGCTTGTCTGTACGCACGGCAATCGCCACCATGTCCGCCCCGGCCCGCTTGCGCAGCAGGGCGGGCAGCGGCGTCGTTCCGGTCACCTTGCCGAAGAAGGGAACATACACCCCTTCCCAGACAAACTGGTCGCTCAGCACGCCCAGCGCGCCCCCTTCCTTGAGCATCTTCATGGGCGCCTTGATGCCGCCCTCCTTGGAAAACATCTGCGTGCCCCGCTCCGTGCGGCGCCTGTACATGTATTCCTCCATCAGAGGATTGTCAAACTGGCGGTACATGGAGCCGTAACGCTCAATCTCCGGATAAAACACGCGTATTCTCGCCAGCGCCTCCCAATTTCCGGAATGGGCAATGGCGCACACCTGCCCGCGCCCTTCCAGCACGGGCCGGGCAAAGGCCTCGTGCCCCGTGATTTCCACGCACTTTTTCAACTGGTCATCCGTCAGAATGGCCGTCTTGGCGGAACACAGGAAATTGGCGATCGTCCGCCGGAAATTCTCCTTGCCCAGCTTCTTCAGCTCCCCGCCGCGCAGGGCCGGGTCCAGGACGATGCGCAGATTCCTTTCCACAATCTTCCGGCGCTGCGGCAGCAAATGCCATGCCGCGCCGCCAGCCATGCGCCCCAGGCGGAACAGCGTCTTCATGCCCACAAACTTCAGCAGCCCCTCCATCAGCAGGAATCCCTTCATCCCCGCATAATGGACAAACGCCTTCCGGAAGGAAGGGGGAGGATCGGATGAAAGAGAGCTCGCCATAAGAAAACCGGAGTGAATGTTATACAAATCCGCGCCGGTCCACAAACCCTTTATTCAATAGCTCCGGGCTTCATCAGAACTTTCCGGCGCACCGTTACGGAAAAAACGGCTCTTTTTCCGCCATTTCCTGCTTCCTGACACCTGGTTCCTGGAGAGGAAAAGGCAACCCCTTCCTCCGCTGAAGAAGACTCCTTTTTCCCGGCGCGCCCGGGAGCGGTCCGCAACAATTTTCCTTTCGGTAAAGAAATGACTTTACAATTCTTAACCAAACGGTATATTCCGTCTCCCGAACCGAACACCAAACCGGAGTTATACACCATGAAAGTTCTTTCTTCCTTAGCCTCTATGAAGCGCCGCCACGCAGACTGCCAAATCGTGAAGCGCAAGGGCACGCTGTATGTGATTTGCAAGAGCAATCCCAAATTCAAGGCCCGCCAGGGCGCCACGGCAGGTACGCGTCTTTCCAAGAAGGGCGTCAAGTAAACCCTGGCCCAACACAGATTTAAAAAAGACCGCCGCCCGCCGGGTGCCGGTCTTTTTTTGGTGACCGAACTCCTTCCTACATGCCCATGCAGCTTCCCTCCGTCCAAACCAGATTCCTGGACCTTCCCGGTTCCTTCCCCCTGAGGAACGGCGCCGTGGTGGAGAAAGTGCGCATCGCCTATGAGCAGTACGGAACCCCGTCGCCGAAAAAGGACAACGTCATCCTGCTGTTCCATGCCCTTTCCGGCAGCCAGCACGCCTACGGCTATAACCCGGACGTGCCGGGCATCGGCGCCCTCTGGAAACCGGAAAACCATGAAGGCTGGTGGAACAGCATCATCGGCCCCGGAAAACCTCTGGACACGGACCGCTTCTGCATCATCTGCGCCAACTACCTGGGGGGCTGCTACGGCACGACCGGCCCCGCCAGCCCCAGCCCCGCGGACGGCCTGCCCTACGGCTCCCGCTTCCCGCATGTGGAAGTGGCGGACCAGGCCCGCTTGCAGGCGCTGCTGCTCGACAGCCTGGGGATTGAACGCGTGCATCTGGTCGGTCCGTCCGTGGGCGGCCTGATTGCCCTGAGCCTTGCCTGCCAGTTCCCGGAACGCGTCAAAAGCTTTATTTCCATCGGTTCCGGCTACAGGGCCTCCATCGAACACCGCCTCTCCCTGTTTGAACAAATCCTGGCCATTGAACTGGACCCGGATTTCCGGGGCGGAGACTATTACCAGGGCCCTTTCCCCAAAAAAGGGCTGGCCTTCGCCCGCATCATCGGCCACAAATCCTTCGTTTACCAGGAAGGGCTGGAACAGCGCGCCAGAAAGGAAGTGGGCGGCCAGTCCGGCATGCTTGCGTGGCTGAAGCCCACCCGCAGCACGCAAAGCTACATGCTGCACCAGGGCACCAAATTTGCGGAACGCTTTGACGCCAACTCCTACCTACGCATTGCGGACATGTGGGCGGAATTCGACATCCGCGACCACACGCCGGAAGGTACGTTTTCCGCCGCGCTGGAAGGATTCCGCCGGGAAAAAATTCCCGCCCTTATCTTTTCCATTGATACGGACTGCTGTTTCCGTCCGGCGGAACAGCAGGACTTTGCGGACCAAATGGAAAAAGCCGGCATTCCCGCGGAATTCCATACCATCATCTCCACCAAGGGGCATGACTCCTTCCTGCTGGAACCGGAACTTTACGCGGAACCGATCCGCCGCATTCTGGGATAATACCCGGTATGCCGCAGTCCGGAAATGCCGATTCCGCGGCCTTACGGATTTTCAGCGATATTGCTCTCCGGCCTCCGCTCCGCAACAATTCCGGGCCTCGAAAAGCGGCAGCCTTCCGCTACCAAGTCCCCAGGCTCCGGAGACATAAACCGCGGTAAGCCGGCGTTTTCCCTGTTTTTTTACAACCTCGCCCGCCGGGAGCGGCAGGACTGCCGCCCTTCCCGTCCGCAATTCTTCCGGCACGAAGCTATGGCCGTCCGGAACAGGAAGCATGACTCAGAGAGATACCGTAATCGCCGGAACAGGCCGCATTCTCTCCCCTTCCCTGTTTTCTTCCCTAATAATTCAGGGACAAAACTGACAAACTGCGGATGAGTCCGCACCCGGCATTTCCTGTCATACCATTATGACTGATGATAAATATACTTCCCGCACGGAAAACGTGGGGCAATTCCGCTGTGAAACCACCTACGCCCGCTCTGAGGAAAAAACGTTTACAGACCTGTCCGCCAGTTACGGAGGCAGGGAAAAGTACCCCACTCCCGGCATGCTGCTGGGGGCTACCCTCTCTTCCTGCATGATGAGCCTGCTTTCCGTAATTGCGGCCAGAAAAGAAGTCGACTTGAGGGGGATGCGCATCCTGGCCCATGCCGTGGAATCGGAAAAAGGCATTGAAAAAATCGAACTGAAAGCCGTCATGCCCCTGGACGGCAGCCATCCGCTGCGCTCCATGCTGGAAAAAGCCGCCATGACCTGTCCGGTCCGCCGGGCACTGCATCCGGATCTGGAAACCCCCATCGAATGGGAATGGAGGAAATAGGGACTTCCCTTGCTCCGGGCAGGCCTGCACAGTCTGCCCGCTGATCAAGTCAGGGCCGCCCCGGCTCCTCCGGGACGGCCCTGCCAGCCATGGGAGAATTCTGCCGATTCTCCTTTTCTGAATACCACCCTAGAAATTGTAGCGGTAGCCGATGCTTCCGTTCAGGGAGCTGGAACCGCTGCGGATGTCCGCGTTCCCCTCCATGAAGATCACTCCCTGGTACCCTACCGGAACGCTCAGGCCCACTCCGGCCTGGAACGCCGTGGAGCCCACCTTGGCTCCGTACACCGGGCGCGTGTAGCCCGGATCGGCCAGGAAACCCACGTTGGCCTGCCCGCGGCGGTCGCCCATGTCCTGGGAGACGTTGACGCGCACCTCGCCCAGCGCCTCGCGGCCGAAGATATTGGAACCCACCAGGCCGGAGAGCCTGGCGCCCACGGCCAGGGCGCCCGTGGTCAATTCCTGGTCTTCCACGCGCAGCCCGGCATTTCCGGCGGAACCGCTTTCACGGTAGCCGTCCATGCGGGTCGTGACGATGGAGGCGTTGAACAGAGGCTGGAGCACCACGCTCTTGTCCTCATTCAGCGGAATGTCGTACGCCAGTTCATACATGGCCCCGAAGCCCGCGCCCGTCGTACTGCCGTACCCCTGGTAACTGCCCGTGCCATAGTCCACCGTGCGGGTGAGCTTGGCGTCGTTCCAGCCTCCCGTAAGCACCAGCAGGTGGGACCAGTTGCGGGACTGGTAGCGGGCAAAGAGGTTCACGTAGTAGCTGTCCAGGTCGCCGTCCGCGGTATCGGCCGCGCTGGCCGACAGGCTGCCGTAATTGGCCGTGAACGCCGCGCCCAGCGTGAATCTGTCGCTGAGGTCCACGTCCATGCCCACGGTGCCTCCCCAGGTGGTGAGCTTGTAGCCGCTTTCATCCCCCTTGGTGTCCAGCTTGGCATAGGAACCCGTGCCCTGCATCCACATGTGGAAGTAGGGCATGTCTTCGTTGACGTAGGCGGGGTTGACTCCCATCTGGGCCACGCGGTTGCGTACCCACAGCATCTGGTCACGCAGGGAATCCCGCTGCGCGATGCCCAGGCTGGTGACGGTGGAACCCGCGGCGGCGGCCAGCTTGCGGGCCGCTCCGGAGTAATCCCCGCCGTTCTGGGAAACCAGTACGGACGTGTACAGGTCGCGCAGCGTGGAGCCTTCCGGCATGTTGTACCGGGAATTCCAGAGAATGTCGGATCCGGTTCCGGCATTCCTCGTCAGGGCGGAGTCGCGGAAGATATTTTCCGTGCGCGCCTCCCCGGTGACGATGATGGCCGTCATGCTGTCATTGGTGGTCAGCTCCAGATTGTCGTACAGCGAGCTGAGGATCATGTCCTGCAGAGTGACGTTGTCCCCCAGGGAGACCAGCGCCCCGCCCGTCGTCTTGAACAATTCCAGATTCAGCGTGGAAGTATCTCCGGAAACCAGCGTATCCAGATTGTTCATGACCAGCGTGACTTCCCCCGTTCCGTCCCCCAGCACAATGCTGCCGCTGGAAGTCACGAAGGGAGCGCCCAGGCCGTCCACCGTCGTGGAGGACGTGGTGATGGTCACCGTGCTGTTACCCGTCACGCGCAGGCCGTCCGTGCCGAGCGTCAACTGGGTCTTGGGTACGTCCGTGCTGCCTATATTGAGCGTTCCGCCGTTCACGGTAATGCCCTTGTAGGAAGCCGTGGCTGGGTCTCCGCTTCCCGCGGCAGCCCCGGCCAGGGTCAGCGAACCGCCGTCGCTGACATTCAGGTTATAGCCCGCGTTGCCCGCTCCCTGGATGGTCTGCACGCTTCCGTTGCCTGATTTGAAATTAAGCGTGCCGGAAGCGCCGTCCAGGGTTCCCGTGAAGGTATGGGACGTACTGGAATTGACCGTCATTTCCGCACCGCCCAGCTTCAGCGCGCCGCCGCCCGCCAGACCGGAAACATTGTTCGTGGAGCCGGCGGCTGTTGAAAGGGCGGAACCCTCGCGAATATCCAGCAGAACGCCGTCCAGGGAGGAACCGTTCCCCAGCGTCAGGGAGGAGTCCGTACCCGTTCCGCCCAGAGTCAGTGTGCCGTCCCCGGAAATGGTGACGTCCGTCACATGGCTTCCCGCCGCCTGTCCGGTGACAACCAGCTGCGCTCCGCGGCCCAGGTCCAGCGTACCGCCGCCCGTTCCGGAAGACAGGGTTTCCACCGTCGTCGTGCGGGAGGCGCCGTCATTCCGGCCGCCCAGCGTGATGTCTCCTCCGGCCAGGTTCAGCGTGGAAAGGCTGTTGGCCGCGCCGTTCAGCACGATTTCCCCTTCCGTGGAACTCAGCATGGAATCGTCCCCCGTGAAATTGCCCTCCACCGTCAGCGTTTCCGCTCCTTTCTTGATGAAGTCCACGTGGTCCCCGCTGATGGTGCCTCCGTAGCTGTTGCTTCCGGCGTCAATATTCTGGACCAGGTCCACCACGGCGTGGTTTGACGCGGCATCCGCCGCCGTATTCGTCACCACCAGGGAGGCGTTGCTGCCGATCAGGTTGCTGACCTTCAAGCCGTCCCCGTTCCGGGAAGCGTCCGGAGCGCCCTCCAGGCTCACATGGAGCGTGGCGCCGTTGATGCCGACGGCCTTGTAGGGGTCCAGCGTCGCGTAATTGTCGATGTAGGGATTGTCCGAAGTGGGCGTCGTATCCACCAGATAAGTCAGGTCCGTATTGCCGCTGACCATTAGCGTTCCGTCCGCTCCCAGCACCTCCGTGACGGCATAGCCCAGGGAGGCCAGCAGCGGGGAGAAGGATATCTGCCTGTAATTGTCCACGGACAGGGTTCCCGTGGTCAGCACCAGCCCTACGCCGTCAATGGATTCCCGGTTGGCGGCAAGCAGGTCCAGCACTGCCTGGTTGCTCAGGTTGATCGTCGTGGTGGCGGAGGAAAGTGTGAGGCTGTCCGCGTCAATGACGCCCGTTCCCGTGTTGCCGCCCGTCGTCAGGCTGCCGCTGTCCAGCTTCAGGGTGACTGTTTTTCCGGTCATGTCCAGGGGACCGCTGATCCCCGTCAGACGCGTGAAATCCTCCATGACGATGGACTGCACCAGGCTGCCGGACAAGCCGCCCAGGCTGATGGTGTTCAGCGAACCCTGCGTTCCGGCGGAAGCGGCTACTTCCACATTCCCCGCGGTTTTGTTCCCGGCATTCAGCAGATTGCCCTTCGTGACCAGGATGGCGTTGCCCATATTCGTGGAGGCCAGGTCCAGAGCGCCGTTGTTGACGGTCACTCTGCCGGATCCCAGGGAATCGGCGTCCGTCAGGGTCACGGTGCCCGTGCCGGAAAGCGCCGTTGATCCGGAGAAGGAGGTATTGCCTCCGGTCAGCGTCACATTCCCCGTGGTGTCGATCACCAGGGAGCCCGCGCCGGATATGACTCCGGCCCATGTACCGCCGTCCCCCAGGCGCGCCGTGGCTCCGCCGGCAATCGCCAGGGAGCCCAGGAAGGTATTCGCCCCGGTGAGTTCCAATGTTCCTCCATGGACGGCCAGTGTGCTGCCCGCCGTTCCGCTAATCACTCCCGCATAGGAAAAGTCGCGGGCAAAGGCCAGCGTGGAATTGTTCTGGATGTCGATGCTGTCGCCCAGCCTCGTCACCGCGGAGCTATCCACTGTCACCGTGCCGCGGTGCACCTTGAGCTGGCCGTCCAGATCGACGCCGCCAGTCAGCGTGATATTGCCCGCTCCCTGCGTGGAAAACGCCGTGCCGCTCAGATCGCCGCTCAGGGTGAAATCAGTGGTGGCGAATACCTGGTTGCCCGTAAACACAATGTCGTTGGCAAAGGTTCCCCCCGCCGTGCCGTTCCATTCCGTGCGGACGTTGGAATCCGCCAAGCTTAGAATGGCATCCGCCCCCATGGTCACATTGTTGAGCTGGAAGTAGCCCGCCGTAACCGCCAGGGTGCCCTGGAACTCCGTACTCATGTTCAGTACATTCAGGCCATAGCTCGTGCCCAGCCCCATGGAAACGGTACCCGTTCCGGACGCATTCAGCGTCAGGGCCGTATTGTCATTCGTACCGCTGACGGTCAGCACGGAGCCAGCCGCCAGTTCCACCGTCTTTTCATGGGCCAGTTCCTTGGAAACGGTCGCCGTCACATCATCACCCAGCATCAGGGCGCCTCCCGTCCACTCCATGGTGGAGCTGGTGAATGCCGTGGCAAAATCGCCGGAGGCCAGATTCAGGGCTCCGCTCTGGAGGGAAATCATCCCCATCCCCGCCTGGACATCCGCCGTCGCCAGCGTCAGCGTGCCTCCGGCGATGGTGACGCCGCCGGAACCCAGGGAATTGGCAACCTGCGCCACCAGTTCCCCCTGCTGGATGGAAATATCCCCCGTCCAGCCCGTATTGTCCAGATTCAGGGTCAATTTTCCTTCGCCGCGCTTGGTCAAGGTGCCGTCCGCAATCTTCCCGGTGCCGTCGGAGACGAATTCATAATCGTTCCCGGCGGCGTTGTTCACGGTGATGGAAGCCGGAGTCACCGGACCGGAAATCGTGACGGTTCCGGCCCCGGTATTATTGAAAACGAGGCTCTTTCCTGCGGCCGTTTCCGAAGACCCGGAAATCCCCCACTGTTCCCCGGTGGTGGAATCGCTCCAATCCAATCCGGAGGTCCCCTGCCAGATCCACACTTCTCCAGCGGAAGTCACCACCAGTTTCAGGGCGGTGCCCGTCTGCTGGAGCGCGTAAATCAGCGTTTCATCCCCGATATAACCGCTCCAGTTGAAAATGGCGTTCACGGCGTCAAGACCGCTTGCGGCACTAATCAGCGTGTATTCCCCGGCCTCCGTAATTCCTTCCAGCCCGTTCAGGGTCAGGGTGAAGGTCCCGGGGCCGAACGCTCCTCCCGCCGTGATGGCGGAACTGATATCCAGGGTCAGGCTGGAACCGGTCGTCACATTCAGGGCGCCCGCGGTGCTCATTCTGGTACCCGCGGCCATGGCGATGTTGCCCAGGGCCACGGCGCCTGTCCCGGTGAAGGCCAGCGTGCCGCCCTGGACATCGGTAAGGCCCGTATAGCCTACCGTCCCGCCCAGCGTGAGCGTTCCGTCACTGACCTTGGTCAGGGAAAGCACCCCGTTCTGGTCATAGGAAATGGCGGTAGCTCCGTAGGCAATGGCTACGCCCTTGTCCACAATGGAGCCGTTGTACGTGCCGGAGCCCACCGTAAGCGTACGGGCGCCCCCCACCGCGCCCACCTGGGAGTTGGCGGTGCCATCCAGGGAGGCAATTTCAATATCTCCCAGCACCCGCATGAAAGCGAACCCGGTGGTATTGTCCCCGGAAGTGAGCGCGACGGAACCCTGGGTCATGGAAGAATACAAATCCAGGCCCGCGCTATAGCCGTGCGTGGCGTCTGCAACGACCGTTCCGGTGAAGCCCGAGGCATCTCCGTTAATGATCATTTTCCCATTGGCGTTATACCTGCCGTCTCCTTCGCCGCGCTTGTACGTGAGTGTTCCGTCCCCCGTCAGCGTACCGGTAAAGCCCATTTCCTTGGCCCACCCCGCTATGCCGGTAACCGTCACACTTCCGTTGACGGTAACGTTTCCGGTGAAATTATTCTGGTAATTGGTGGCGTTTGCCTGGGAGGCGTCATTCCATCTCAGGGAGACGGCATCCGAGGCAGAGGTACCCAGCACCAGGTCGGAGCCGATCACATGGTGGGAATTGCTTCTGCCGCTGACGTTCAGCATCGTCCCGTCATGGAGCGTGACGGAGGAGCCGGCCGATCCCCAGTTGATGGAAGCTGTATTGTCCCCCACCTGAAGATTGCCCTCCTGTACCACAATGTGCCCGGAATTGGCCCCCGTCAGCCTCAGCAATCCGGCTCCGGTTTTCAAAACGGTGCCGGCCCCCGTAATGTTGTTGGCAAAGGTGATTGCGGAAGGAGCCACCAGATTGATGAAGGAACCCGCATCCGGAGAAAGGGAGAACGTCGGGTTGGTCACAGTACCCAGATTCACCGTAACCGTCGCTCCGTTGGCCGCTCCCAGGAAGGAACCCGCTCCCCACGTGATGCCTGAAGCGGGCACGTCCGTATCATAACTGAACGCCAGAATGCCTTGTTCCACGGAAACCGTGGTGCCCGTTCCCAGTACGGAGGCGGAACCGATCACCAGGGTACCCGTTCCTTCCTTGACTACGGAAGTGTTGGTCAGGGCTCCGGTTCCTGCAAACTCATAGCGGGTCGTGGAATTCCGGACCAGTACGGAGAGGGGGGAAACTTCAGAATCCAGCTGCACGCTGGAGACGGGCACCCCCGCCTGGTCCGTGAAGGATACGGCATGTCCCGCTGTATAAGTGGCGGGAGTTCCCCCATCCGTCCAGATATTCTCCGCACCCCAGGCGCCGCTGGCTCCGCCGGCCCACAACAGCATGGGAATTTCAGTGTAAACCAGTTCCCGTCCGTTCTGTGAAAGGGAGATGGTTCCTCCCACGCCATCCGCAAAGGATGCCTGGATGGAAGTAATATTGCTCAGCCCGGTGGTGCTCAGAACAGTCATGCCATCCGTCAGGACGCCGAATTCGGACAGGTCCAGCTTCAGTTCCCCTTCCGCGGACAGGGAGAAGTTCCCGTTCATCTGGACGGATGTCCCCGCGCCGCCGGCCAGCGCCAGCGTGCCTCCGTCCATGTTCAGGTTCCCCGTAAAGAAGGAATCCTGGAACATTTTGACGATGTCAAACCCGGCAACGACCGTATTGGAGAAGGAAATGGCATGGTCCGAGGTGTTTCCGTAACCGCCCAGCAGCAGGGAAGACGTTCCCCTGACCGTCCCTTCCGTGACGTTCAGCGTGCTTCCTGTCCGGAACACGGCCTTCTTCACGACAAGGGAGGCATTTCCGCTGACGACGGACTTGGCGCCTCCGCCCCCGGCGTAAAGGGCGCCTTCATACGTGCCGCCGTCCAGGGTCAGCGTGGAATTGCCGCCTACCGTTGCGTTCCCCGTACCGCCGCCCCCGGCATAGGAGCCGCCATAAATATTGCCCGTGAAAACGGCTCCCGAAGAGGCGATGATACTCACGTTTGTATCCCCGCCGATGGAAAAGGCCCTGGTCGTGCTGGTGCCGGTGCCCCCCGCATGGGAACCGCCCACAATGCTTTTGACGAAATTGCCGGTCGCATTCCCCAAATCAATCGTCACGTTGGTGCTTCCGGAGATCGTTCCCCCGGAGACGGTATTGGTTTCATACGCGCTGCCGCCGATGATGAAGCCCCTGGCCACGGAACTGAGTGTGATGGTCTCGTCCGTCTCGCTCTGCATGCTGCGCACGACGACGTACGTGCTGCCGTCAATGGTGTTGATGGAATTGTGGGCCGCCGTGCCGCCGCCCACCAGGGAGCCCTTGATCACGGCATTGCCGTCCACGGACACGTAAATATCCCCCGTGACGGTTGCGTTCAGTCCGTCCTTGTAGTTGCCGCCCACCACCCAGTTCACGACCGAATCCCCCTGAATCTGGGTATGGATGTCCCCGGTCACGTTCCACGCGCCGGTACCGCCCCAGTTGTTGGCATAGCTGCCGCCGATGATGATGTTATAATCCCCGGCTTTTACATCCGTCCAGATACCTGTGGTGATAGTCGTTCCCTCGGCGGTGGCGCCGGCATTATAATAGCCGCCGGCCAGGGTCACGCCCGTCAGGCCTTCTCCCGTTCCGGTCACGACATTCACGGAACCGAAGCCGTCCTGCATGGAAGAGCCGCGGATGCCGTACAGGGCCATGGTCTGCTGGTCCGCCAGAGTGCCGGCCGCGGAAGAGGGAGCGCTCCCCAGTCCCCAGGCGGGGTCCCACACCGTATCGTAAGCGCCGGAGCCCGTAAACGTGATGACGGTTTTTCCGGAGGAATTGCTGATGGTGTACAGGGATTCATCAATGTCCGCCAGCGTGAACCCGTTGCCCAAGTTGACGCCCAGATCATAAGTTTGGCCTATCAGGGCGTCCGAACCGTACAGGTCCTGGAATTCCTGGAAAAGGGAAAAGTCGATCAGGCCGGACGTAAACGTTACACTCTGCAGAACGGAAGAAACGTTGTCCATGGACGTATAATACAGGCGGCCGCCGTCCACGGTAACGCTCCCCGTGATGCTCCCCGTGCCGTTGGCGAGAATGCCCATGCCCTCTTCCACAGTAAGGGCATTCTGGAAATTCATAGTTCCGGAGGAAGCTGCGATCATGCCGCTGCCGCTAATTCCCGTTACCGTCAGATTGCCATTGCCCGCGTCCAGCCTGCCTCCGGCAAGCACGGCGTTGACGGTTCCCGCCTTGGAAAGGACCGCCCCGGAATTGACCGTATAAGTTCCCGTGAGCGCCACATTCTCCGTGAGATGCACCCAGCCGGACTGTACCATGAAATTGCCCGCTCCGGTCATGGAATTGTCAATGACGTCAACCGCATCTCCCGCCGTACCGTAATACGTAATGTACTGGCTGCCGGAAGTAGTGGTGACGGCCGCGGTTCCCAGGGAACCGGAGGCGTTGATGCCCAGGGAGGTGGAATTCCGGGTGATGGCGATGGTTCCCCCGAGCTGGTTTTCCGTATTGGACAACGTGTAATACGTGTATTCACTGTCCGGGCCACTGATCGTGAAGCCGTCGGCCGCCGTGAGCACTCCCGTGAACTTGATATTCTTGCCGTACTCGGTCGTCATGTTGACGCCGCTACCGAACGTGGCTTCCCCGGAGAACGTAAAACCGTTGCCGTTGATGGAATTGGCATCGTAGCTATAGTACCCGCTGACGGGCGGTCCGTCCTCCACGGTCAGCACCGTATTGTCCCCCATGACGAGTTTCTGTGTCCAGTTGACGTTCCCGGAATACAGGGAAAGCGTGCCGCTGCTGATTTTAAGGGTGGCGTCCGGAGACGCGGCGGGCGTCAGGGCCGTATCCTTGTTGGAGTTGCCCAGCGTAAAAATCCCTCCCCCCGCATAATCCACCGTGATGGAACCGCCGAAACTGCCGCCGTAGGAAGAGGAATCTCCGGTAATGGTCAGAGTGGTTCCTTCCCCGGTGATCAGGGCGGCCACATTGTCATGTTCCAGCTTGCTGATGCTGGTGTCCACGTTCGCCTGCAGCACGGAAGCCCCCGCCGCATAGCTGTAGCCGCCCAGCCTGATGGTGGCGTTCTGTGCCGCCAGGGCATGGTTGAGTTCCAGAATATTATTCCGGGTACCGCCGGTCGTGTTGGAATACATGGAAATCACACCGTTGAACGTACCCGGACCATTCAAAATCAATGAAGAAAGACTGGCGCCGCCACTGGCTATCCGGTTTACCCTCAGGACGGCGTCCGCGGCGTCGCCGTTCAAATTCGTGATCGTGGCCGTGCCCGCTCCGGAAAATTGGAGAGTTGTGGATGCGGTTACGTTTCCTGCGTCATAAGACACGGAGCCTCCAGCCGGCACTGTTACCTGGGTGCCGTCAAATGTGATGTCCGCTCCAAGCGCCGGAGAGAGCGACACGGTTACGGCAATGCCGGCAAGACCGGTTACAGTAACGGTTCCGACAGTAACTCCGGTAAAGGAAGTCACTAGTGCGGCCAGCAAACGCAGAGGCAGTTTCAATTTCATATGATGTGTGTTTTCTAGATTTCTATAAGTTAGACAACGACCTTAAATGAGGCAAATCGTATAGCTTATCGTCATAAATACGGAACTCTCATTTTTCCGTCAAAAGAAAACTTCCCCGGCACGAAAAATTCTCCAAAAATTTTACAGGAAAACAAACATACCCACTTCATCTAACAAATATTTCCAGTGCTGAAATACCAGTCAATGAGTTCACGTTTATCACGTTAATCATAGACGGACTTTTGTCTAAGTATGACAAACTTTTTTTACCCGACTCTCCACTTCCTCCTCTGTGCCAGAAAAACGGGGCCTTGTGCGGTTTTCCCCCACACAAGGCCCCGGAAAGGAAACCTGTCAAAAAACAGGAGTGTCAGCGTCTTATCTCGTCCACGGCTTCAGGAATTCTCCCGCGTCCCCCCCTGCGGCAATGTGCTTCAGCAGGGCGCTTCCCAGCACGGCGGCGTCCGGACGGGCGTCTTCCGGGAGGGCCTCCAACTGGTCCGGCGTCTGGAGGCCGAAACCCAGCGCCAGCGGGACGTCAAACACGGAACGGGCGCGGCGCATGGTCTCCGCCACGCTTTGCGCCAGCTCCGTCTTCCCTCCCGTAGTGCCTAGTACGGACACCACGTAAACAAACCCCTCCGTGCATGGCTTGTATTCCTTCATGCGCTCCACGGAGGTGTTGGGAGCCACCAGCGTCACAAGCGTCAGGCCGTAAGGAGCAAAGGCCTTCCTGAACATGCCGGATTCCTCCAGCGGCATGTCCGGCACGATGAAGCCGTGAACGCCCGCTTCCGCCGCGTCCCGTGCCAGATTTTCCAGGCCGTATTGATAAAAGGGATTCACGTAGCCCATCAATGCCAGCCTGGCGGAAAACTGGCCCTTGCGGGCTTTCAGGCCGTCCAGAATCCATTTCAGGCTGACCCCGCGGGCCAGCGCGTCCCGGGAGGCGTCTTCAATAACGGGGCCGTCCGCCACCGGGTCGGAAAACGGAACGCCTATCTCGATGATGTCCGCCCCGGCCGCGTCAATGCGCGCCAGATGCGTCCAGAAGGAATCCATGTCCGGAAAACCGGCGGTGATGAATGGAATGACGGCGCGGCGCCCCCTGGCATGGGCCTGTTCAACGGCTTCCTGCAACGGTGATTTCTGCGTAGTATTCATGAAAAGGCGGCAATTAAATGTTCAGATATTTTTTAACGATTCCCAGGTCCTTGTCCCCGCGGCCGGAAAGGTTGACCAGCACGTCCCCCCCTTTGGGAAGCTCTTCCGCGTGGTCCAGCACCCACGCCACGGCATGGGAGGATTCCAGCGCCGGAATGATGCCTTCCTCCCGCGTGAGCGCCTGGAAGGCATTCAGGGCGGAAGCGTCGCAAATGACGCCGTAATGCACGCGGCCGATTTCCGCCAGATGGGAATGCTCCGGCCCCACGCCGGGATAATCCAGGCCGGCGGAAATGGAATGGGAAGGCTGTATCTGGCCGTCCCCGTCCTGCAAAAGCATGGTCACATGGCCGTGCAGCACGCCGGGGCTCCCCAGATTGATGGGGGCGGAATTGTAGCAGCCGGGCTCGCCCGTGCCGCCGGCCTCCACGCCTACGAGGCGCACATCCTCATCCTCCACAAAGGGGTGGAGCATGCCGATGGCGTTGGAGCCGCCGCCCACGCACGCCACCACCACGTCCGGTAGCCTTCCGGCACGCTCCAGCATCTGGGCGCGCGCCTCCCGGCCGATGACGGACTGAAGCTGCCTGACCAGCGTGGGGAACGGATGGGGCCCCGCCGCCGTACCGAAACAGTACAGAGTGTCCGCCTGATGGGAAATCCAGTAGCGCAGGGCCGCGTTGATGGCGTCCTTCAGCGTGCGGGAACCGCTGTCCACGGGAACGACTTCCGCACCCAGCAATTTCATGCGCATCACGTTCATGGACTGGCGCTCCACATCCTCCGCACCCATGAAAACGGTGCAAGCCATCTTCAGGCGCGCCGCCGCCGTGGCCGTAGCCACGCCGTGCTGGCCCGCCCCGGTCTCCGCGATGAGGCGCGTCTTCCCCATCATCCGGGCAAGGAGGGCCTGGCCCAGGGCGTTGTTGATCTTGTGTGCGCCCGTATGCAGCAGGTCCTCACGCTTCAGCCACAGGCGGAAGCCCAGTTTCTCCGAGAGGTGGGGGCAGAACGTCAGGGGCGTTTCCCTGCCCGCGTAATTAACCAGCAGGTCCTGCAACGCATCCCGGTACGCCGGGGACTGCATGATGGTATCCATGGCCTGTTCCAGTTCCATCAGGGGGGGGCGCAATGCCTCCGGAACGAAACGGCCGCCGAAATTGCCGAAGTATCCTTCTTTGTTATTCATGCGATGTGGTAAGGTGTGTAGGAAATAAGGGGCTTGAGCGCCGCCAGCAGCTTTTGCGGGCTTTTCTGGCCGGGAATGGCCTCCACGCCGGAATTCAGGTCAATGCCGTTCGGGGTGCACTGTTCCAGCGCCCTGTTCAGGGAGGCGGAGGAAAGACCGCCGGCCAGGAACCAGGGACGCGGGGATTTCAGGGAAGCCAGCGCCTTCCAGTCCAGCGCGGTTCCGTGGCCGCCGCCCTGCCTGCCGGCATCCAGCAGGAACCAGGAGCAGCTGTCCGCCCAGAGGTCCATTTCCCGTTGCAGGGCGTCCAGGGAATCGTAACTGTCCGGCCACAGAACGCGGATGACTTTTCCCGCGCCGATCCGGCGCGCGCAGTCCAGGGACTGGGTGCCGTGGAGCTGGGCGAATTCCAGCCGGGCCGTCTTCATGATGTCCATGATCTGCTCCGCATCCTGGTTCACGAACACGCCCACGCGGCGGATCAGCGCGGAATCCAGCGCCGCGGCGCGTTCCGGCGCGATATAGCGCGGGCTTTTGGGGTGGAATACGAACCCGCAGAAGTGGGCCCCCATCCCCATGGCGGTTGACAGGTCACTCTGGCGGGTAATCCCGCACACCTTGATTGCGAATGAATGTTTCTTCATCTTGTTTCTTCTAAAATTGCAGCCAGTTTTTCACCCGGCTTTCCGCCGTCCATCAGGGCTGTGCCCATCAGTACGGCCTGGAAGCCCGCTTCCGCGGCTTCCCTGAGATGCTCCCCGGCGCTCATGGCGCTGGCGGCTATCCACACTTCCCCGTCCCGGCGGAGCTTCCCCAGGTCCAGGCAGGCCTGCCTGTCCGTTTCCAGCGTATCCAGGTCACGGGCGTTCACCTGGATGATGCGTGCTCCGGATTCCCGGGCAAGCGCCAGGTCCCCCTCGTCAAAAATCTCCACAACGGCCTGCATGCCGTAGGCTTCCGCCTGTTCCCGCAAAACACGTAGTTCCCGTGCGTCCGGCGTCAGGCGCACGATGAGCAGCAGGGCGGAAGCCGGGGTGGAAGCCGTCTCCATCACCTGAAGCTGGTGGAAAATGAAATCCTTGCGGAGCATGGGAACCCCGGTGCGGTGCATGCGTTCCAGATACCCGATGCGGCCGCCGAAAAACTGTTCCTCCGTCAGCACGGAAATGCAGGAGGCCCCGGCGGCGGCATACTGTTCCGCCACATCTTCCGGCTTCAATCCCTGGGCAATGACGCCGCGCGACGGAGACGCCTGCTTGAATTCCGCAATCACGGCCACGGGCTGCCCGGCGGGCGTCTCCGCAATCGCTTTCAGGAAATCCGGCCTGCGCCCCTTCCAGGGGCGCGGCAGTTCCCGGCGGGACGCCAGGTCCGTGAGCAGGGCGATTTCCTCCGCCTTGGCCTCCCTGAACCGGTCAAGCAACATGGAGTGTTCTCCTTCCTACGCCGGCGCACACGGCCTCACGGGCCTTCGCCATGCAGACGGCCAGGTCCATGTGGTCCTCCAGCAGGAACATGGCTACGCCCACATTCAGAATCACCATGTCCATCATGGCGCGGGGGCCCCTGCCCGCCAGAATATCCTTCAGCACGGCCACCGCCTCCGCCTTGGAATGGACGGCCAGCTCCCCGGGATCACAGGGCTGGATTCCGTAATCGGCGGGGTCCAGCGTCATGGGCGTCAGCTTCCCGTTGTGCACGATCATCATCTTGGTGGGCCCCAGTGGCGTCACCTCGTCATACCCTCCGGCGCCGTACACCACGGCCGCCCTGCGGATATGGGACTGGCTGAGGGTTTCCGCCAGCAGTTCCACCAGTTCCGGACGGGCCACGCCCAGCAGAATGTGGGTGGGGCGTGCCGGATTGATCAGGGGGCCCAGCAGGTTGAACAGGGTGCGGATGCCCAGCTCCCTGCGGATGGGCCCCACGTTGCGGAAAGCGGGATGAAAATTCGGCGCGAACAGGAAGGCGAAATTCCGTTCGTCCAGCAGATGCTGCACATCCTCCGGAGCCACGTCCAGCGGGAAACCCAGCCCTTCCAGCGCATCCGCGGACCCGCAGGAGGAGGACACCGCGCGGTTGCCGTGCTTCACCACCTTGTAGCCCATGCCCGCCAGCGTCAGGGACGTGGCGGTGGAGCAATTGAAGGAGCTGCGGCCGTCGCCGCCCGTGCCGACTACGTCGATGCAGTCGCCTTCCAGCCCTTCCACGCGGTTGGCGCGGCCCAGGGCAATGCCCACGGCGTGGGCCATTTCCAGCGGGGTTTCCCCCTTCATGCGCAGGCCCATCAGGAAGCAGCCCGCCTGGGCCGGCGTCATGCGCCCGTCCATGATATCCGCAAAACCGGCGGCGGCCATGTCCGCCGTCAGGTCCTGCCCGGCGGCCAGCGTATCCAGAATGCGGTTGATCCGCTTCTCCTTCTGGCCGGCGGGAACGACATTGTCCGGGAAATTGCCCAGAAGCTGGAGACCGTCCGGCGTCAGGATGGATTCCGGATGGAACTGGATGCCCACCCACGGGCGGTCGTTGTAGCGCAGCGCCATAACCTCCCCTTCCGGACCGCGGGAAGTGACGGTGAACCGGGGATTCGGTTCGTCCTCCTTGGACTGGACCACCAGGGAATGGTAGCGGCCCACGGTCATGGGATTGGGAAGTCCTGTGAACAACCCGGTGCCGTCGTGGATGATGTCCGAACTCTTGCCGTGCATCACGTACGGAGCGCGGGAAACCTCCGCCCCGGCAAAATAACCCAGAAGCTGGTGGCCCAGGCATACGCCCAGCACGGGAACGGCGGCGGGAAGGCGCTTCAGGAACTCCAGGCACAGCCCTGCGTTGCGCGGATGGCTGGGGCCGGGGGAAATGCACACGGCTTCCAGTTCCGGGCTGGCTGCCAGGTCCAGAATGCGCGGATCGTCGTTCGCGTACACCACGGGCTTGCGGCCCAGGGAATAAAACGCCTGCACCAGATTCCACGAAAAGGAATCGTAATTATCAATGAACAGAAACATGGTCTTCTCCTTTCAAAATCACGTCAATAATCCTGCCTTTATTCATGCACTCCTGCCATTCGGCGGCCGGATCGGAATCATACACGATGCCGGCGCCCGCCTGCCAGTGGATGCGGCCATTCTTCACCCACATGCTGCGGATGGTGATGCCGGAATCCATATGCACACCATTCTTGTCCAGCCCCAGCCAGCCGATGCACCCGGCATACGGGCCGCGCGGCAAGGGTTCCTCCTCCGCCAGGATTTCCATGGCGCGCACCTTGGGTGCGCCGCTCACCGTTCCGGCGGGGAAGGCCGCGCCGAGAATGTCGATGGCGTCCAGTCCGTCGTTCACCTGGGCGGTCACGCGGGAAGTCATGTGCATCACGTGGGAAAAACGTTCAATCTCCATCAGCCTTTCCAGCTTCACGGAGCCGGGTTTGGCGACGCGGCCCAGGTCGTTGCGGCCCAGGTCCACCAGCATCACGTGTTCGGAACACTCCTTGGGGTCCTTGAGCAGGTCGGCGGCCAGGGCGGCGTCTTCCTCGTCGTCCCTGCCGCGCTTGCGCGTTCCGGCAATGGGGGAAAGCTGGAGCTTGCCGTCCGTGCAGCGCACCATCAGCTCCGGGGAGGAACCGAACAGGGTGACGCCCGGCAGGCTCATGAAAAACATGTACGGGGAAGGGTTGATGCTGCGCATGCGGCGGTACAGCGTGAAGGCGTCCCCGTGGAACTCCGCGGAGGCCTGGGAGGAAAGCACTACCTGGATGGCCTCCCCGTCGTGCAGCAGCTCCTTGATATGCTCCACGCCCTTCATGTAGTCCGCCTGGTCCGGCGTGCGCGTGACCTCCCCGATGGAGGGCTCTTCCGTCTCGTGCAGGGGTGCGTGGGCAAGGTCGCGGTGTTCGCCCAGGCTGATCTGGGTAAGGCGGTTGTACAGGTGGTCAAACACGATCACGGTGCCGGCCAGCACCAGGCAGGACTCCGCGGAAGAGGGCGGAATGGTCTGCGCCAGCTTGGGCTGGAAAAGGGCGGCCGTTTCATACCCGAAGTAGCCATACAAAGCCCGTGTGATGGGGGCCTGCCGCTTGTCGTCGCCCACCAGTTCCAGCCGCTGCATCAGGGCGCGCAGCCCGTCCAGATAAGGCATGCCGTCCAGCTCCTTCAAGGAGGCCAGCCGCTCGTCGCTGACGGTCAGGGAAAGTCGGGCGTCCACACAGGAAACGGTCATCAGGTAATCGCAGGCGATGACACTGTAGCGGCCCCACTTGCCGTCCACCTCCGCGCTTTCCAGCAGAAGACCGGGGGTTTGGTCCCGGGTGAGGCTCAGGAACAGGCTGATGGGCGTCTCCAGGTCGGCGCTCAGGCGCCGGCTGTGTTGTTGGAGGGTGATGATGGATGGTGGTTGCATGGATGGATCATTGTGTAAGTTGAAAATAAAAAAAACTGCTTTGACTCTCGGAGGAATCAAAGCAGTTCTAGAAAATTATCATAGCTGAACGCCACTACTGCACATCGGGATTCCCCCGTCCGGACATGGGTACACGCCACCAATACCCGTTGCCGTAATAACGGGTATTGCTAAAAAAGGGCTGTACTGTGCTGAATGGCATCTGCGCGTTTATTACTCCTCTCCCCCGCCCTTGTCAAAAAAACTTTTCGTCAATGGCAGAAAAAAATCCAGACAGCCCTTCCTGCCAGCCGGCGAAAAAGAGCCCTCTCCACAGGGTGCGGAAAAAGGAACGTCAAAAAACGGAAGAACCGGCCGCCGTAATATTCACAGTCTCCGGACGCCTGTTTCCGCCCCGGATGCACCGGCTACTGTTTCTCTCCCCCCGCACGGCTTTCCATTTCCAGAAGGCGGCATTTGGCGGCAAGCTCTGCCTCCTGTGAGCGGTATGCTTCCAGCCGGAGGGAAGGATCCGCCTCCAGTGACTTCTGAAACACACGGTATTTCTCTTCACGGAGAGCCACAATTTCCTTTTGGAAGGCTATTCACTCCTTGAGGGAAGCGGCATGGTCGCGGCGGAACTCCAGAAGCTGCAATCTGGCGGAAACAGTCTCCGTCCAATGGCACAATCCGGACTTGTAGCGCTCCTTCATCAAGTCATCCATCCTGACCAGGATTTGTTCCCGTTCCTGAAGGAGGGATTTCAGCGTTTCTTCTCCCGGAGAGGCGGAAGCAAGGCAGGCCGTCAGCAATAAAAGCAGGGTAGTTCTCATGACTCCCCTTGTACACCGCAGGAAAACCGAATCAAGAAGAAAAAAACAGCGTTCTTCCCTGAACGGCAGATACTTTCCCTATATAAAAAACGGGAGCGCCGACGGTTACCCGGCACTCCCGTTATCATGATGCAGCAAGCACCCGGTTTAGAACAGGGTCACGGCGATATTGACGCCGGCGGTGACAATGGCCACCATGCTCATCAGCTTGATCAGGATATTCAGGGAGGGGCCGGACGTATCCTTGAAGGGGTCGCCCACCGTGTCGCCGATGACGGCGGCCTTGTGGCTTTCCGAGCCCTTGCCGCCCACATGGCCCTGCTCAATGTACTTCTTGGCGTTGTCCCACGCACCGCCGGAATTCGCCATGAACACGGCCAGAACGAAGCCGGAGGCCAGCCCGCCGGCCAGCAGGCCGAACACGCCGGGAACACCGAACACCAGCCCCATGCAAATGGGAGTAATCACCGCCAGCACGGACGGCCAAATCATCTCATGCTGGGCGCCCGCCGTGGAAATCTCCACGCAGCGCACGTAATCCGGTTCCGCCTCCCCGGTCAGAATGCCCTTGATTTCCTTGAACTGGCGGCGCACTTCCTTCACCATCTTTTCAGCGGCACGGCCCACGGCGTTCATGGTCAGGCCGCAGAACAGGAAGGACATCATGGCGCCCACGAACAGGCCCATGAGCACCTTCGGATTCATCAGGGTCACCTGGAAATAGCCCATGAACTCGGACAGGGTGCAGGTGGTGATCTTGGACACCTCTACGCTCACGGCGTCATTGATCTTGTACATGGTATTTCCGGTGGCCTCGCTCCAGTGCAGGATGGAAATCTTCAATTCCTCAATATAGGAAGCCAGCAAGGCCAGGGCGGTCAAGGCGGCGGAGCCGATGGCAAAGCCCTTGCCCGTGGCGGCCGTCGTGTTGCCCAGGGCGTCCAGGGCGTCCGTGCGGCGGCGTACTTCCGGGTCCAGCTTGCTCATCTCCGCATTGCCCCCGGCGTTATCGGAAATGGGACCGTAGGCGTCCGTCGCCAGCGTCAGGCCCAACGTGGAAAGCATCCCCACGGCGGCGATGCCGATGCCGTACAGGCCCTTGCTCATCTCGGCCCCGGTAAAATGCCAGTCCCCGGAGGCCATGCCGTAGGCCAGGACGGTGCCCACCACGATCGTAATCACGGGAATGCAGGTGGAAATCATGCCGATGCCGATGCCGGAAATAATGACGGTGGCGGGGCCGGTCTTCGCGCTGTGGGCGATCTTGCGGCAGGGGTAGGAATCATGGGAGGGGTAATGCTCCGTACTCTTTCCGATGATGATGCCCACCGCCAGGCCGGTCACGATCGCGCCCCAGATGCCGGCCCAGTTGTCCAGCCCGATGAGCTGGAGCAGGAAGGCGGAGGCAATGGCGATCAGGAAGGAGCTGAGGTTGATGCCGCGGTTCAGGGCGGCCATCAGTTCCGTTTGGGAAGCGCCGCGCTTCACGCGCACCGCATACACGCCCAGGAGTGAAAGGATGGTGCCGAGGGCGGCAATCAGCATGGGGGTGAGAACGGCCTTGATCGCCATGTCCGGCACGGCTATGTAGGCCGCCGCGCCCAGGGCGGCGGAAGCCAGGATGGAACCGCAGTAGGACTCGTAAAGGTCCGCGCCCATGCCGGCCACGTCGCCCACGTTGTCGCCCACGTTATCCGCGATGGTGGCGGGGTTGCGGGGATCGTCTTCAGGAATGCCCGCTTCCACCTTGCCCACCAGGTCCGCGCCTACGTCCGCGGCCTTCGTGAAAATACCGCCGCCCACGCGGGCGAACAGGGCCTGGAGGGAGGCGCCCATGCCGAAGGTCAGCATCGTCGTGGTGATCACCACCAGGCGGGTGGAAAGCTCCATGTCCTCATAAAACCAGTCCAGAATCCAGTACCAGGCGCCGATGTCCAGCATGGCGAGGCCCACCACGGTCAGGCCGAGAACGGCGCCGGAACGGAAGGCAATCTGGAGGCCGGCGTCCAGGGAATGGCGGCAGGCGTTCGCCACGCGGCCGGAAGCGTACGTGGCCGTCTTCATGCCGATATACCCGGCAAGGCCGGAGAAAAAGCCGCCGGAAATAAACGCGAAAGGCACCCAGGGATTCTGAATGTGCAGGCAGTAGGCCAGAAAGGCGAAAACGACCGTGATCAGCACGAAAAAAATGGCAACAATCTTGTATTGCTGCCGTAGGTAGGCCATCGCACCGCTGCGAACATGCTTGGCGATCATTCTCATGACCTCGTTCCCCTCATCCTGGGCCTTCATGCGGTAAAAAAACACGCCCGCGAAAACGAGGGCCAGCACGGAAGCCGATGGGATGAGCCAAAATAAATCCTGGATGGTTATCATTGTCAGTACACTTTAAATTAAAGTGGTAGGAAAATAGCACTCCCCCGGCTTTACTCCAAGAAAAAACCGCTGTCCGGGACGGAAAATTCACCTTCCTGCGGAAAGACCAGGACGGATGCGAAACCGGAAGGGAACAAGGAAGAAGCAAGTTCTGCGAGGATTAATCCAAAGCATGGCCTGCCTCCGTGAAAACTGTTTTTCCAAGCTTCCGCCGCTTCTGCTCCCAGGACGCGCAACCGGGCGTGGACCACCCTCCGCCGTCGTCCACGATGCGGCAAATCCATCACGCGCCGGGCAGGGAGGGTATTCCTGCCAGCCGCTTTCCGGGAACATTCCGCTCCACTGAGGCATTCTGTTTATCCCTTTCCCGGCAGGCAAAGCCCAAAACCGCGGGAGGAAAAGCCCCGTACGTCAATCAGCCGTGCTGTCAATGGCGGCCAGTTCCTCCGGAGAAAACCGCGTATTCTTCAACGCACCCAGGCAATCCCTGATCTGGGCGGGGCGGCTGGCCCCGATAAGGGCGGTGGTCACGACCGGATCCCTCAATACCCAGGCCAGGGCCATCTGCGCCAGGCTCTGGCCGCGATCCCGCGCCAGGGCTGCTAGGCGGCGGATTCTGTCCCTATGCTGCAGCACGCGTTCTTCCGTCAGGAAGACGGAAGCCCCCGCCGCGCGGGAATCTGCGGGAATGCCCTCCAGATAACGATCCGTCAGCATTCCCTGCGCCAGAGGGGAAAATGCCACACAGCCGAGCCCTTCCTCCCGGATGGCGGAGAAAACTCCCGCCTCCGGCTCCCGGTTGAACATATTGTACCGGAGCTGGTGCACCAGGCATGGCACGCGGGCTTCCTGGAGCATGGCGCAGATCTGCCTGGTCTGTTCCGCCGGGAATTTGGAAATGCCGGCATACAGGGCCTTTCCGGACTGGACCGCCGTGACGAGAGCCCCCGCCGTCTCTTCCAGCGGAGTTTCCGGATCATATCGGTGCGCGTAAAAAATATCCACATAATCCAGCTTCATCCGGGAAAGGGACTGATTCAGGCTGGCAAGCATGTGCTTGCGGGAGCCCCAGTCCCCGTACGGCCCCTCCCACATCAAATGCCCCGCCTTGGTCGCAATCACCAATTCGTCGCGGTAACGGCACAAATCCTGCATGAAAATGCGCCCGAAGCACTCTTCCGCGGAACCGGGGGGCGGCCCGTAATTATTTGCCAGGTCAAAATAGGTAATGCCGGAATCAAAAGCGCCGTGAACAAGACGGCGCGCGTTCTCGTAATCGGACTCCGCACCGAAATTGTGCCACAGCCCCAGCGACACGGGGGGCAGCAGCAATCCCGATCGCCCGCAGCGGCGGTAATCGGTACCGGCATAACGTTCCGGATCAGGCAAATAACTCATGGTCTTTCAATTCAATGGGATTAATCAGGAATGAGCGGAACGGCCGTGACGAACGCCGTTTCTCCACTCTTCAGTGGAATACTTGGATGAAAGCAGTTCCGCCACACGGGCGGCCATGCCGGGGAAAAGGGAGGAATCCGTACGCAGCATATGCGTATCCGCCAGGCGGGAGGCAAGCATCACGTCCCAGCCGTCAGGCAGGCGGCAATTCTGGATGCTGCCCTGGTGGAGGACGCCGTCGCGCACGCGCCTCTGGCCCCCGCCCGCCAGTTTTTCCCCGGAAGGCAATACCAAGTCACTGGTCACGGGGCTGGAAAAACAGGCGCGGCCTCCATCGGGCGCGTCCCCGGCCAGCATCACGCACTCCACGCCGCAATCCTTCAGCACGCGGGCCAGCGCCCCGTGAATCCACCGGTACAAGGTGGCGCTTGAAGGGCGCCCCTGCCCGTCTCTACGGTGCATGGCCAGGGTAAAGGGAATATCCTGCCGGTGATCCACAATGCCGCCGCCCGTCCAGCGGCGGACAAAATGCAACTCCTCTCCGGGGAAAATCCTCCTGGCCGTGTCCTCCTCGTCAAAATAGCCGAACGTCACGGCAGGCTCCCCCCACCGGTATATCCGCAGAACGGCGGATTCCCCCCACTCCAGCAGGGCCTCATCCACGGCCATGGCTTCCGCTGCGCTTCTGGCCACGGGATCGCGCCAAAGAATCATCTCCGGCAACGGAGGCAAATTGCCTACAACATCTGCAAATCCCGGCATAGATCGGAAACAGGGTTAACAATAAGGTAGGGAATGCCGCTCCGGAAAAGGCGGGGCACCGTGAAAACAGGCGGCCGCCGGCTGTTCCGGACTTGGGCCTAATGGCTCAGGGGAAGGGAAACGCGCTGGGTGAAGGATCTGGTATAACGTTCGAAAAACTCCTCCGGAGAGGGAGCGGGACGCCCCTTGCGTATCTGGTCCACCAGGGCCATGCCTTCATCCGTCACCACCGTCATGGAAATAGTCACTCCGGTGACGCGGCCCGACTTTAAATCGTCAATATTCATGCCGCTGCCGATCACGTCCAGCCGGTTGCCGTACACGTCCATCTGGGAGCAGGACCCCAGGCGGTTGGCGCCTGTCGTCATGACGGGAATCAGGACGGACGCCCTCTGCGTCGCATCCTTGTCGGACTTGTTGCTGCCGGAACTGCCGATCTTCTTCTGGTAATCTACCTCAAAAATGAGGGTCATTTCCACCACATTCTCCACCAGGAAATTGGCGGGAATGGTTTCATCCTGCTGGAAGCGGGAATAGGCGGCCCAAAGGTCCTCCTTGCCCAGAAGGTCCCGCACGGTATCCTCCGCACTCACCAGATTGCGGTACAGGGCATATACGGGGAACCCGTCCGACTCGGACGTGGCGTCCCGGTCCAGAATCTGGTCACGGTAAAGCAGCTTGTAGCCCACGCAATTCACGTCGCCGATGATGCGGTCGTTCCTCATGTCCATGCTGGACTTGGCCGGATTGCGGTCCGTGGGCGTGGTAAAGAAAATCAACTGGGAGGCATTCGTAATCTTGGCTCCTTCCGGCCCCATGGTCATCATATTGACGCGGGACTCTGCGGCGGAAGGCCTGCGGCCCCTGCCCTGGGAGGAAGAGGCGGTCCGGGCGCCACGGCCGGCAAGATCGCTGTCCCTCTGCACGAGCATCCATTCAAAGGGGTTTCCGGGGCGGAACTGCATGCTCTCAAAATCCTTGGTCATGGTATCCATCGCCGTACGGGCGAGGGTCGTCGTCCGCACGTCCTGAAGCACCCATCTCCAGATATCCACACCGCGGGACGTCAGCGCCACGATCACAAGCACAAGAATCGTCGTGATCGTCATGGCCGCCAGCAGTTCAATCAGAGTAAACGCGCCGGATTTGATTTTGGCAAATGTCTTCATGATTCTTTCAGTATCTTGATGATGCGGTTAACGGCGGAAAGCAAGATTGCGCGTGAACACCGGCGTCTTCAAATTCTCCCACGTTGTATTCTGCAAACGTTCCGGGTCCGTATTCAGCAATTGGAAAAACTCCGCCTGGTACAGCACTTCCGCCCCCCAGGGCAGATTCAGGCCGCCGCCCCCCTTCTCCGCCGTGTACACGTACTGGGACGGGTCCGTAATGATCCGGCCGCGGTTGTAGGGGTTGGAAATCACGGCGTACTTGGGAGCCAGCTTGTAGCCGTAGGCGTTGGAATCCATGCGCTCCACCACCAGCTGGGTCATGCGCACCGCGAACACGGGCCCTACCAGGGCCTTGAAATCATTCCAGCGGTCCTTGTTGTTCGCCAGGCATACGCCTGTAACCACGGCGGAATTCTTGCCGGGAATGCTGCCGCCGTCCTCCAGCCAGGGCTGGGGCGTCCCGTCCTTGCGCACGGGCTTGGACAAATCCGCCCGGTAATTGTACACCAGAATGGTGGTGGCGGGCTTTGCCGTAAACTGCATCCAGTAAAAAGCCTTGTCAAAGGCGGAAACATACCTGCCGGGGGAAGACTTCTTTGCATTGCCCGCCGCCCGTTCCGAATTGCGGAGCTCTCCAAGCTCCGCCGTCAGGGCATGGACGATGCGGTCCGCCTCACGAATGGTCAGGGCGGCCTGGACCGTTCTCCTGGCCGGGATGAACATGGCCATAAACACCACGATCAGCACCCCGACCACGCCGATGGCAAGCACCACCTCTGTCAGGGTAAACCCTTTGGAACGAACCTGTTTCATACAATTGGTCAACATGGTAATAAAATCCTGTAAAATTATTGGGGAATCACCTGCTCATCCGTCCTCAGGCGGCTTATATTGCCCTTGGGATAAATCACGATGCCGCCGGCCAGCCCCGGCTTGCCGTCCGTCATGGGGGAGGGGCGTTCTTCCTTGCCGTCCCCGGCAGAGCCGGAAACCACCACCAGGCGGGTGGGAGCATTCGGCTGGGACATGCGGCCCTCCTCGTCAAACTCGATGAAATAAATATCGGTCAGGCCGTTGCCGGGCAGATTGACGGTATCCTGTCCGTCCCGGCTGGAAAAGCTCTTGTACGTGCTTTTGGCCCTGGACTTGCCCGAACCTTCCAGCAGGGTGCTGTAGGTGGGGCTGATATAAAATCCGGCGGGAAGCGTCTGCAGGCGGTTGACAAGGTGCCACTTGCCGGTGCGCGTATTCTTGGACATCACGCCCAGGGTGCGCATATTCCGGCTCGCGTCGTCGGGGGTGCTGACAATAATCAGGCGGCTCCAGGTTCCCTTGCCCATGGCATCCAGCCGGGCCTCCTGCACCATGCCGTCCACCATTTCAACAGCGGACTGGAGCCCCTGCGCCCGGCCGCCGCCTCTCAGCATGCTGGCGGCAAGAGCCATCATGGCAACCATGATGGTGATGACGACGATCAATTCCACCAAGGTAAACCCTTTGCCCCCTGCGGAAAAACGAAAATGTGCAGCTCTGGAATGTGCGGAAAAATTTCTCATACAGGTCATGCAGGATTGAACAACGATTTTTGGTATGCTACCCATTTCACACGGCCACGGCAATCATTTTTTGAGAAACGGGGAGGCCGAAAATGTCCGCACTCCAATAAAATTCCACAGGGTATTCATCACCCGGTAACTCCTGCCGGCATCATCCGTCCGGAAAAACAACATTTCCGGCTGGGTCAATCCCCACAATCCAAGGGGGATAGGAAGGAAAGTTCTCCGATATCCCCTAATGTGGCCTCTCCGGAAGTTCCCCTATCCTTTCATGCCACTGTCTTCCCGTAAAAAACAGGGATAAAGAAAATCAGACCGGAAAGAATCACAAACTTACTCAGCGGTGCCCGGGGGGAGCCCTCCCTGAAACTTCCTTTTTCCTTTCCTGCAATCGGATGGAAGCAACGTCTTCCCTTACGGCAACAACAGTTTAAAGAAGTTAATTTACCCAACTCTCTTCCGGACAAGAAGGCAGCCTTTCTCCATCGGAAAACGCAGAACAGGGGAAATAAACTCAGCAGGACGTGGACCAACGGCCTCATGCCTCCTTTGCTTCATGAAAAATCGGCTTGCGGGAAAAAGTAAAAATCTGCCCGCCATTTTCTTTTTCGTCCTATTCATGAAAACCGCTCCTCCCCGACTTTGCAGGCCACCCTTTTCCCTTTATTTCCCGCTTTTTTACTGCGCCTGTCCGATGGCTCGAACCTCCCTGCCTGATTCAGGCACAAAAAGGACCTTGCACCCGTGCGGCACTCTCACTATTCCGTTCCGTCATGCCAAATACATCACACTCATCGCTATTGGAAAAAACCATCGAACGATTCCTGTTCCATTCCCAATATGAAAAAAACCTCAGTGAAAAGACCCTGAAAGCCTACGCAACCGACTTGCGGCAATTCGCCGGCTTCATGATCAATCAAAGGTCGGTCTGCTCCCTGCCTTCCATCTCCGCGGAAGACTTGAAGCAATACGTCAAATCGCTGTCCTGCTTCCAGCCCAAAACCATGAAAAGGAAAATGGCCACGCTCAAAGCCATGCTGAACTTCATTGAAATGGAAGACGACGACTTCATCAACCCCATGCGGAAACTCAAAATCAACATCAAGGTCCCCTTCCTGCTCCCTCCCGTGATGGACTCCATGGAAGTAACTTCCATCCTGACGACACTCTACCGGGAAAAAAACGCCTGTTCCGGCAAAACGGGATACCAGTATCAGGAAATCATCCGCAACATTGCGGTAGTAGAACTCTTATTCGGCACCGGCATCCGGGTATCGGAACTATGTGCCCTGCGCCTTTCCTCCGTAAACCTCGCTAACGGCTTCATCAAAGTCTATGGAAAAGGCGGCAAGGAGCGTGTCATCCAAATATGCCAGGAGGCCATTCTGGAAGCCCTGCGGGAATACCAGCGCCTTTGCCTGTCCTCATCGCGGCCAAACACATGCTTCTTCATCAACCGGAGGGGCCATAACCTCTCCTCCCAGTCGGTAAGAATCATGATCAAAAAACTGGCCTTGAAATCCGGCATCCTCAAACCCGTAACACCCCATACATTCCGCCATACCTTCGCCACCCTCCTCTTGGAAGAAGGGGTAGACATCAAATACATCCAAACCATTCTCGGCCACAGCTCACTCGCCACCACCCAAATCTACACCCACGTCAGCACCGCCAAACAAAAAGTCATTCTCCAAAATTTTCATCCAAGGAGAAGGTTAAGAATCTTCTCCTAAATGAGTGATAACTAAATATTATGGAGGAAATGACTATTGAAGAGCTAAGTTCCATATTCTTAGAAAAATTTAAAAATCCATTAGGAAGTCCTAAAATAGCCCTTTTTTTAGGAGCCGGAGCAGACATAAGTTCCGGCGGTATATCTTTTTCAACTTTTAAAAGAAACTTTTGCCAACAATACGCCAAGAATCGTCCCATTTTTGTTCATACACCAGAACAGACTATCGATGAAATATTCGACAGCTATTTTGAAAACCTAATTCAACCTGAAAACAGGGCTCATATTATTGATCAGCTCTTTCAAGGATTGAAACAACTCGAACCGTCCGATGCATATAAGATTTTAGTTTTGATGGCTCAAAAAAGGATAATCAATGCCATCATCACTACAAACTTTGACAACATGCTCGAACGGGCAGCCGAATCTCTAGGACTTCCAGTATTTCAAATATTTAGTCCTGGAATATCTAAGCCATATGATTTTCATCATTCCAATTCTTTTCTCGTTCCCTACATAAAACTGCATGGAGATCTTTCAGCGCGAAGCCATATCGTGCTTACAAGAGAAGAAATAAAGAAGGGCAATTATGACCACGACATCTTGATCTTGTTTAAAGAAATACTGAAATCTCATACATTAATCATGGCGGGATATAGTGGCTTTGATGACAAAGTTGTTGAAATCATTGAAAAAAATGCAAAAAAGGATTATATATATGATTGTAATATTAGATTAGATAAAAAATCTCCTTTATTTCTGAAACTTGGTCATAAAATTAGATTTGTACAGTCAACTTTTGATTCATTTATTGAAAATGTCTCAAAGTCCATACTTAATAAACCATCATTTTTGAGATTTTCTCCAACGATTATTGAGAAACTTTTTAAATGGAGATTAGAATATTTTAAAGAACAATTTTATAATGACCATCTTTCGTTGGCATTTTTTAAGAAACCTATACCTAGAAAAAAAGCGGAAATTCATATAAATGATTTTTTAATATCGAATCGTCCATTATTGATTATAACGGGTAAGAGTGGTGTAGGTAAATCAATTATTGGAATTAATACTTGCAATTGGCAAAAAAACTCCGATCGTAATCTTTTCTTTTTTATAAAAGCTAAAAGTCTGGATAAGCCAGAACTTGATGTTTATATAGCAGAAAGTCTAGGAGGAATAGGAAGTGAAGCAGCTTCTGTTATTTTTTCCATTGAAAATTGGCTAGTAGAAACAAACCACCATCTAATCATCTTTCTCGATGGATTAAATGAATATTGTTCTTCCATAAAAGAATGTGTCGATCTTTTCAGAAATACATTAAGACTTATACTGCAACTTAAACCTAACAGCCCTATAAGGCTTATTATTACCATACGAGAGGAAGTCTGGCACAAAGTTTATCAAGATGTAGATCATTTTTTTCTCAATAAGATTCTCAACAGAGAAGGAGTGGATAAAGTTTATTCCGTAATAAATATTACTTCATATTCCCATGAAGAATTCAATGAAGCACTTTCTAGGTTGTCCGATTCAAATTTAAACGTTTTGGACAAAACAGCCATATTAATGGGATACGAACAGTTGCGAGACCCGTTCTTTTTCAATGCTATTTGTAACAAAATTGATACGATGGACATGCGTCAATCTCTTTTACATGTCTTTGAATATAGTATTGAGGACAAGCTCGCTACATGTGGCAGCATTGTTCATATAAATTTAATAAAAAGCAGCTTATCGAACATAGCGCTCAAGTGCTTTAGTGAAAATAAAACTTTTACATTAAAAAATTTTTGCTGTATTTCAAAAGCCGATGAATTAGAACAAAAATTGATAGATCTGGGCTTTGTGACAAGAACAGATGCGGGAAAATTGCGTTTCTCGCATGACAGGTATCATGAATATTTTTTATCCAAATCTTTTGGATTTGGAGATGCTCCCGATATTTCTACGTTTCGAGGGTTGCAGAATTTTATAGCCAATTATAAGGATGAACCCTTGATGATTTCGGCTGCTAAAATGTATTTCCTATTGAATCCAGATGAGGTGAATACTCTGGAAGATGCTCTTTATACTTGTTTTGCACAAGATAAATATGACTTCTTAATAAGTAAGGATACTCTTTTTCTGTTCATTAAAGAAGTTTTAATAGAATTATCTATTGATAATCCTCCATTATTAAATTATTTATTGGAAGATGTGTTGCAAGAGGAAAGAATCAAAGAATTAGAGACAGAGCTAATTCGCAGTCTTAATTTGATCATCGTTCATCTTCCACGTGAAAATGGCATGCATCTATTTCAAAAAATCATCCATAACCGTGAGGATCTTTCTTCTCTGGAGGCGGAAATATTTTTAACAGATTACATTTTGGATTATTACTGCTCATTGGAAAAAGAAGTTAATCTACTATTAGATGCACCATTTGCCGGATATTTTAACGATCCATGTCTTCCTGTCTGGAAAAAAATGATCCGGTGTTTTAGCTTTGTTGAAAAACTGGGACCGTTTAATCAGAATAAATCAGAACATGAAAAATTGATTAAAGAAATTTCTCCCATCATATTTCTTTATGCAAATTCATATTCGGAAAACGATTGTAAATCGTTTGCGGATTATATTTTGAAATTTTGTAATCGATTATTTTTTAATGCATCGTCATTAGAAATTCAAGCATTTTTTAATAGTGATATAAAAAATAAAAAATATTTTATATCATTATTCGAACATTTGGAAAATGGTAATATTTTAAATGAAAATCATTATGAATGGTTTAAAAAATATATAACAAAAATAGGTAATAACTGTGAATTTCATCTTTGTAAACTAGCCTTTATTTTATCTTCAAAGAATGATTTAGAAAAAACAATAGATTTCTGGAAAAAAATATTTGAATCGTTCAATAAAGATACCTCTCCAGAAGAAGTGGATTTTATGCTAGCTACCCTTCTTTACTTATTTGTAGTCAATGAAGTTTTGTATACACATGATTTTAATACATATTTCGAAAGGGTACTTGAACACTGGTCCCGGATTTTGGAGTATGCACCTGGACTTATTAGGAGCCAATGGAGGAATATGAATGACGATTTTGACAAAATCTTTGAAGATGGCTTTAATCCGATAGCGTCTTATATTTATCTTCAGCCTGCCGCAAGAAGACAATCATTAAATTATTGCCGGTACCAGAAGAGTTGTCATCCGATAGACGGTTCCTTATATTTTTCGTACTTGAAGAAATTCTTGGAGAATGGAGAAATAAGCAAGGCGCTACGTATTATTCATGCATTGTCCTCTCATATAATGTTGTGGCCTGAAGAAGGCTTTTCCTATTTGCCTCTTATTGCAAAATCCAATGACCCTCTCATACGAAGAGCGTATATCAGAGTGCTCGCCGAGTGTTATCACAGATACCCTCTTCAAACATTGCAATATTTAAGAACACATGGTTGTGAGCTCAGCGATGATGAAATCGGAAAATTAAAGATTCGTATTGACCCGCAAATTGGATATAGGCAAATAGAAGATTTAGAATGGGCTAATATAGCCCATTTCTTTCTTACCGTGTTATCTGATCATAGAAATCAATTCTACAGTATATTGAAGAAGATTATTGAGGCTCAGAGCATCCATGATGCTATCAGGCATGTGTTTTCACTTCGACCGTTTCATTAAATCGGAATAGACATGTTCGAAGATACTGAAAATGAGTTGCCCGAATAAATTAATTTCTTCATCCTTGATAAAGATAGGGGGAGACATCATGATCATATTATCATATAGTCCCCCCTGTGTGATAATAAGACCATGGGACAGTTTTTTAGGAAATAATGCCGTTTCTACTATTGAGTTGGCCAGAGAAGGTGCTGGTTTACCCTCGTATTCAATATCTAAAGAGAATGTAAAACCCAGATTGTTGATATTGCCTATGATGTCATATTGTTCTTTTAAATTCTGAAGTATTTTGTAAATTTTAGAACTTTTTTCTTTAATAATGAATCTCATTGGCTGATTTTCCAACAAATTGAAAGTTGCGTTGCCTAAGGCACAACCTAATGGAGATCCTCCATAAGTTGCCTGTGCAGAGCTTGAGGGCCAATTTTCTTGGTCCAATATTGGAGTTTTGGCCCATACTCCTGATAGAGGGTAGCAACCATTCGTAAGCGCCTTGCCAAAAACAATGAGATCTGGAGCAATGTCGTAATTTTCGAAAGCCCACATAGTCCCTGTCCTATAGAATCCCATTTGAATTTCATCAGCAACGAATAAAATATGATATTCTTCTAGAATATCTTTTAACTTTTTGAAATATAGTGAGGGTGCTGGAATATAGCCACCTCTACCCAACACAGGTTCCGCAATAAACGCGGCCATATCCGTTCTCCCTTGAGAATCTGTTAAACCAAAAGATGTCGATAAAAACATGCGCCTAATTTGTTCAACACAATAATAATTGCAGTCATTATATTTTTTATTATAGGGGCATCTGTAGCAATATGGAAATGGTATGAAGATGCTGTTTGTAGTTCCTCTGAAATTGCTACGGTATCTATAGCTCGCACTTATTTGAGTAGCTGCAATGGTACGTCCATGATAACTCCCTTCAAAAGCAAACACTCTTGTTTTCCCTGTATATGCACCTAAAACCATAAGAGAGGTGTCAATTGCTTGGGCACCTCCTACGCTGAAATGGACTCTTCCGGGTAGATTGAAACTCTTCTCAATTGAACGACAGATTTTTTCAGATAGCAATACTCTTTCCTCACTCAAAAATTCAGAACTGAGACAGGGTAATTTTTTTATTTGATCATGAACAGTTTTCATATGAATAGGACTTCTATATCCAAAATTTGCAGCACTATTGAACATTTGGAAGTCTAGGTATTTAATTCCCTTTTCATCAATTAGGAAGTGGTCTGTTGATCCATAGAAAAATTTTTTAGGATTTCTTTTGGACGAAGTGTCTCCCTGTGAACCATAAGTGTTATCAATTCTATTTAAATCATTTTCCTCCATAATATTTAGTTATCACTCATTTAG